>NZ_CAXUGK010000018.1:0-98072 GCF_964250605.1 Bacteroides sp. AR20
GTTAAGCCCGGTCACGCCGATGGTACTGCGTAACAGTGGGAGAGTAGGTAGTCGCCGTTTTCAGAAGAAGCCTCCGTATCTGATAAGGATACGGAGGCTTTGTTCGTTTATATACCTCCGGAACTGCTCCCCTTAATCCCTGTCATGCGTTGTTGCAGACGTATTTTTCTGCTTCTTTTGTCATTCTTTTGTTATCATTACAGAACAAAGTTGGTGTAAAATGAGTTTTTTTTGGAAGAGCAAGAACTTTTCTTCCTTTCTTTCTATTCAATATCAAATGGATTTTTGTAAATTTGGCGTGAATCTAATAGGAAGGGAAAAAATCACGCAATTAATATTGTAATATAAATCATATAATAACTCCTGCAAATATGGAAAACAAGATTCAAGAGCTGACCGATAAGATCTACCGCGAAGGCGTAGAGAAAGGAAACGAAGAGGCACAGAAACTTATCGCAAAAGCTCAGGAAGAAGCCAAGAGAATTATAGAGGATGCTCACAAGGAAGCGGATTCTATCGTGGCTACCGCTCATAAGTCTGCCGATGAACTGGCAGAGAATACAAAATCTGAATTAAAGTTGTTTGCCGGTCAGGCTGTGAATGCTCTGAAGTCCGAAATCGCTACGTTGGTGACGGACAACATTGTGAATGCCGATGTAAAGGCATTTGCTGCAAACAAGGATTATCTTAATGCCTTCATCGTTGCATTGGCGTCCAAATGGAGTGTGAACGAACCAATCGTTATCTCTACTGCCGATGCGGAAGGCTTGACAAAATATTTCGCAGCGAAGGCGAAAGACCTGCTGGACAAGGGTGTGAAGATTGAGCAAGTGAATGGCATCAAAACCTTGTTCTCCGTATCGCCTGCCGATGGTTCGTACAAGGTGAACTTTGGCGAAGAAGAATTTATGAATTACTTCAAGGAATTCCTGCGTCCGCAATTAGTGGAAATGCTGTTCTAAAAACTCCCACAGGATTATGAGTAAATACTATTACTTGGTAGCCGGTTTGCCTGAACTTACTCTGGAAGACAGTAAACTGAGCTATACAGTAGCCGATTTCAAGACGGAACTATATCCTGCCTTGTCGGAAGATGATAAAAAGTTGATAGATTTGTTTTATCTGAAATTCGATAATGCGAATGTCTTGAAACTATTGAAGGATAAGGATGCTGCCATCGACCCGCGCGGAAACTATTCGTCGGAGGAACTGGTGGAATATATCTCACAACTGAAGGATGGCGACGAAGTCTCTGACAGTGTATTCCCATCTTATCTCTCTACGTTCATTTCCGAATACTTCAGCCTGCCTGCCGAGGACGGTTTCTTGTATGAAGACCGCCTGGCAGCGCTCTATTACGCCTATGCTATGGAATCCAGGAATCAGTTTGTGTCTTCCTGGTTTGGCTTCAACCTCACTCTCAATAATATATTGGTGGCGCTCACAGCACGTAAGTTCAAGCTGGACATTGCTCCGCTGATTGTGGGTGATACGGAAGTGTGCGAGGCTCTGCGTACTTCCAATGCCCGTGACTTCGGTCTGGGTACTGAGGTGGATTATCTGGAGCAGCTGGTGAAAATCAGTGAGACGGAGGAACTGGTGGACCGGGAAAAGAAACTGGACCAGCTTCGCTGGGACTGGATGGAGGAGGCCACATTCTTCGATTACTTTACCGTGGAACGTCTGTTTGTCTTCCTGCTACAGCTGGAGATGATAGAACGGTGGATTTCGTTGGATAAAGAGAAGGGTAACCAACTGTTCCGCAGCATTATCGCTGCCTTGAAAGACGAGGTGCAGATACCCGCAGAATTCAGATAAAATAAACAACTAAAAATATATGGCAACAAAAGGAACTGTTAGTGGCGTAATAGCCAACATGGTGACCCTCGTCGTCGACGGACCGGTAGCGCAGAATGAGATTTGTTATATCTCGACCGGAGGAGACAAGTTGATGGCGGAGGTGATTAAGGTAGTAGGTACCCAGGTCTACGTGCAGGTATTTGAGAGTACCCGCGGACTGAAAGTGGGGGCCGAAGCTGCGTTTACCGGACATATGCTCGAAGTAACACTGGGGCCCGGTATGCTTTCGAAAAACTACGACGGTCTGCAAAACGACCTCGATAAGATGGACGGTGTTTTCTTGAAACGCGGGCAATATACCTATCCGCTGGATAAAGGAAGCAAATGGCATTTTGTGCCTTTGGCAAAGGTGGGCGACCAAGTGGAAGCCGCTGCCTGGCTGGGACAAGTGGACGAAAACTTCCAACCTCTGAAAATCATGGTGCCTTTTGAACAGAAAGGTGTGTGCACCGTGAAATCAATTGCAAAGGAAGGTGATTACAGCATTGAGGATACCATTGCAGTGCTGACGGATAGCGAAGGTAATGACATCCGGGTGAACATGATACAGAAATGGCCCGTGAAGCGCGCCATGACCAACTATAAGGAAAAACCGCGTCCTTTCAAATTGCTGGAAACCGGTGTGCGTGTAATCGACACCGTAAACCCGATTGTGGAAGGTGGTACGGGTTTTATCCCCGGTCCGTTCGGTACTGGAAAAACGGTGCTTCAGCATGCCATTTCAAAACAAGCGGAAGCGGACATCGTAATCATCGCTGCCTGCGGTGAGCGTGCCAACGAGGTTGTGGAAATCTTTACAGAATTCCCCGAATTGGTTGACCCGCATACGGGACGGAAGCTGATGGAACGTACGATTATCATTGCCAATACTTCGAACATGCCGGTGGCTGCCCGTGAGGCATCTGTCTACACGGCTATGACGATTGCAGAATACTACCGAAGCATGGGATTGAAGGTACTGCTGATGGCGGACTCCACTTCACGTTGGGCGCAGGCATTGCGCGAGATGTCCAACCGTATGGAGGAGTTGCCCGGTCCCGATGCCTTCCCGATGGACTTGTCCTCCATCATCTCCAACTTCTACGGCCGTGCGGGTTATGTGAAGCTGAACAACGGCGAGTCCGGTTCCATTACTTTCATCGGTACGGTATCGCCTGCCGGTGGTAACTTGAAGGAGCCGGTAACCGAGAATACGAAGAAGGTGGCACGCTGCTTCTATGCCCTTGAGCAAGACCGTGCCGACAAGAAGCGTTATCCTGCCGTAAACCCGATTGACTCGTATTCCAAATATATAGAATACCCTGAATTTGAAGAGTATATCACCAAGCACATCAATGGTGAGTGGATTGGCAAGGTGAATGAAATCAAGACCCGTTTGCAGCGTGGTAAGGAGATTGCCGAGCAAATCAACATCTTGGGTGACGACGGTGTGCCCGTAGAGTATCACGTGACTTTCTGGAAATCGGAATTGATTGACTTCGTTATTCTGCAGCAGGATGCCTTTGATGAAATTGATGCCGTGACCCCGATGGAGCGTCAGGAGGAGATTCTGAATATGGTAATAGAAATCTGTCATACAGAATTTGAGTTCGACAACTTCAACGAAGTAATGGATTACTTCAAGAAAATGATTAACATCTGTAAGCAGATGAACTACTCGAAGTTTAAGTCGGAAGAATACGACAAGTTCCATAAGCAGTTGCAGGAACTGGTTGAGGAACGTAAAGCCTAAGGATGTACTATGTGACTATTTACAATTTACTATTTGCCTTGCGGATGCAGGTGTACGGAGGTTGTAGATAGGAAAATAGTAGAATAGGATGGCAGAGATTTAAATAGTAAATAGTAAATTGCTAAATTGTAAATAAATAGATGGCAACAAAAGCATTTCAAAAAATATATACCAAGATTACTCAGATTACGAAAGCTACGTGTTCGCTGAAGGCAACCGGAGTGGGGTATGACGAGTTGGCGACCGTAAACGGCAAGCTGGCCCAGGTGGTGAAGATTGCCGGTGACGAAGTGACTTTGCAGGTGTTTGAGGGTACGGAAGGTATTCCCACCAATGCAGAGGTAGTATTCTTGGGCAAGGCTCCTACAATCAAAGTGAGCGAGCAGCTTGCCGGACGCTTCTTCAACGCCTTTGGCGACCCCATCGACGGTGGTCCGGCCATTGAAGGCGAGGAGGTGGAAATTGGCGGTCCATCCGTGAATCCGGTGCGCCGTAAGCAGCCCTCGGAACTGATTGCAACCGGTATTGCAGGTATCGACTTGAACAATACGCTGGTGTCCGGACAGAAGATTCCGTTCTTTGCCGACCCCGACCAGCCCTTCAACCAGGTGATGGCGAATGTGGCTCTGCGTGCGGAGACTGACAAGATTATCCTTGGCGGTATGGGTATGACGAACGATGATTACCTTTACTTCAAGAACGTATTCTCCAATGCCGGTGCGCTCGACCGTATCGTCAGCTTTATGAATACCACCGAGAATCCTCCGGTAGAGCGTCTGCTGATTCCGGATATGGCACTGACGGCGGCCGAGTATTTTGCTGTAAACAATAATGAAAAGGTGCTGGTGCTGCTGACGGATATGACTTCCTACGCCGATGCGCTCGCCATCGTATCCAACCGTATGGACCAGATTCCTTCGAAGGACTCCATGCCGGGTTCCCTTTATTCGGACTTGGCGAAGATATACGAAAAGGCGGTGCAGTTCCCAAGCGGCGGTTCCATCACGATTATTGCGGTGACGACTCTGTCCGGTGGCGACATTACGCATGCCGTGCCTGACAATACGGGTTATATCACGGAAGGCCAGTTGTTCCTCCGTCGTGACAGCGACATCGGTAAGGTTATCGTTGACCCGTTCCGTTCCTTGTCCCGTCTGAAACAGCTTGTTACGGGCAAAAAGACACGTAAGGACCATCCGCAGGTGATGAATGCCGCCGTACGTCTGTACGCCGATGCCGCCAACGCCAAAACCAAGCTTGAAAACGGTTTCGACCTGACGAACTACGACGAACGTACCCTTGCCTTTGCCAAGGATTACTCCAACCAACTGCTGGCCATCGACGTCAACCTCGATACCACAGAGATGCTCGATGTGGCATGGAGTCTGTTCGGCAAGTATTTCCGTCCGGAAGAGGTGAATATCAAGAAAGAGCTTGTGGACCAGTTCTGGCCGAAAGCAAACTAAATAAATGTACGATTAGACGATTTACGGTTTACGATTGATATTACTGAAATTGTAAATCTGTAAATTGAGAAATTGAGTAGCTTCAGTCGTCTAATCGTAAATCGTTAAATCGTAAATAAAATGGCTATTAAGTTTCAATATAACAAAACCTCGCTTCAGCAACTCGAAAAGCAACTGAAGGTGCGCGTGCGTACACTCCCCATTATTAAGAATAAGGAGAGTGCCCTGCGTATGGAAGTGAAGCGCTGCAAGGGAGACGCTGCCGCGTTGGACGCGAGGTTGGAAAAGGAAATCCAAGCTTACGAAGCCATGTTCGCCCTTTGGAATGAGTTCGACGCTTCATTGATAAAGGTCAGCGATGTTCATCTCGGTGTAAAGAAGATTGCCGGTGTACGGGTGCCGTTGCTCGAGAATGTAGATTTCGAGATACGTCCTTACAGCTTGTTCAATGCGCCCAAATGGTATGCAGACGGGCTGCATTTGCTTAAGTCACTGGCACATACTGCCATCGAGCGTGAATTTACTGTTGCCAAGTTGAACTTGTTGGAACATGCGCGTAAAAAGACCACCCAGAAGGTGAATCTTTTTGAGAAAGTACAGATTCCGGGTTATCAGGATGCTCTGCGCAAAATCAAGCGGTTTATGGAAGACGAGGAGAACCTTTCCAAGTCATCGCAGAAAATCATGAAATCCCATCAGGAGAAAAGGAAGGAGGCAGAGGCATGATTACGAAAATGAAGAAGCTCACGTTCCTTGTGTATCATAAGGAGTACGAAGCATTTCTGGCACAAATCCGGGAACTGGGCGTGGTGCACGTTGTGGAAAGGCAGTGCGGCGAGATGGACGACACCTTGCAGCAATTCATGCAGAAGCGTACGCTCTACAAGAATATGCTTCAGAGCATGCACACCCTGGCAGACAAACAGCCGGAAGAAAAGGTGCATAAAGAGTTGTCGGCCGATGCTCTGGTGAAATTCTACGAGGACTTGCAGGCGCGGATACAAGACTTGAACCAGCAGATTCCCGCCATCGACAAGGATGTGGCGCAGATGGAAGTCTGGGGCGATTTCGATTGGAGAGCCATCCGCAAGCTGGAAGATGCTGGTTGGTTCGTGCAGTTCTATACCTGCCCGGAGAAAGACTATAACGAAGCGTGGGCAGAGGACTACAATGCCATCGTGGTGAAAGAGAACGGCGGACATCTTTATTTCGTGACCGTCACTCCCCAACCGGTAGAACTGGATGTGGAACCGCTCCGTCTGCCTTCACTCAGCCTCTCCGAACTGAGCCGGAAGAAAGCCGATACGGAAGAGGCCCTTGTGCAGGCACATGCCGGATTGAAAGAATTCTGCAAAGCGAATTACTGCACGTTGGAGAAGTACAACCTACAGCTCCAGGAAGAGATAGACCTGCTGAAAGTCAAGCTGAACAGCGAACATATGGCAGAAGGTGCCGTAGTGTTGATGGAAGGCTGGATTCCCGAAGACTGCGAGGCGGATGTGAGGAAACTTCTCGATGAAAGCGGCACTTATTATGAGATAAGGGCTGCCAAGCGCGAGGACAATGCTCCCATCAAGCTGAAAAACAACGCCTATACACGCATGTACGAAGTGCTTACCAAAATGTACGGTATGCCCGAATATGCCGAGTTCGACCCGACACCGATACTTGCGCCATTCTTCTCGCTCTTCTTTGCTTTCTGTATGGGAGATGCGGGCTACGGTCTGGTACTGATTGCACTCGGGTTCATTTTGAAAAGGAAGATGTCCAAGTCCATGAAAGGCATGATGAACCTGGTGATTACGTTGGGTATATTTACGTCCGTCATCGGTGCCATATTGGGAACCTTCTTCGGTGTAAGCCTCTTTGACCTGGAGATACCCGCCAAACTGAAGGAATTCATGATTGTGGGTAAGATAGGTGAGACTACCTATGACAAGCAAATGCTGCTGGCGTTGATTATCGGTGCGGTGCACATCTGCATTGCCATGACGGTGAAGGCCGTGGGACAGACCGTTCGTTTCGGCTTCAAGGAGTCGCTCAGTGCTTGGGGATGGCTGTTGCTGGTGGTGGGATTTATCTGCACCGGCGGACTTTCCTTCTTCAAAATAATTTCGGAAGACGTGTCTACGTGGGCATTTATCGTGATTGGCGGTGTTTCTGCCATCGGTATCTACCTGCTGAACAATATCCACCGGAATGTATTTGTCAACATCGGTGCCGGAGTATGGGATACCTATAACATGGCAACCGGATTGATGGGCGATATACTTTCCTACATCCGTCTCTATGCCCTCGGCTTGGCAGGCGGTATGCTTGGAGGCGTGTTCAACCAGCTTGCCTTCATGGTGAACGATGCTGCAGGTCCGGCCCTGGGATGGCTGTTCTGCGGTCTGATACTGATATTCGGGCATACGCTGAACATTGCCATGTCTTGTCTGAGTGCCTTTGTACACCCGCTCCGTCTGACATTTGTGGAATACTTCAAGAATTCCGGTTACGAAGGTAAGGGCGAAGCCTATAAACCTTTTACAGTAGTAAAGAAATAAACAAATTAAAAAACAAATAAAAATAGAAACATTATGAATGAAATTTTAGGTTATCTCGGTCTGGGCCTGATGTTGGCCCTTGCAGGAATTGGCAGTTGCTTCGGTACAACTATCGCCGGTAGTGCGGCAGAAGGTGCGTTGAAGAAAGACCCTTCCAAGTCAGCAAGTTATATGATTTTGTCGGCCCTTCCGGCTACGCAGGGACTTTACGGCTTCGTGGCTTTCCTGATGTCCATGGGCAGGGATTTTGCTACGGACGGCCCTTTGATGCTGGGCATCGGACTGGGTGTGGGGCTGGTATGCCTGTTCTCCGCTATCCGTCAGGGACAGATTTGTGCTAGCGGTATTGTGGGTATTTCCCAGGGACACGACGTACAGACCAATACAATGATTTACGCCGCGCTTCCTGAATTCTACGCTATTTTGGCGCTGGTAGCTGCATTGATGGTATAATCCGGATTATAAGAAAATAAACCCCAGGGATTTACAATTGAAATCCCTGGGGTTTTTTGTTTAAATTCCTGGGGCTTCAACTGAAAACTCCAGGAATTCTTTTTTGAAACTTCGGGAATTTTAGACGAAAAATGCATGGATGGGCGAGCCAATGGGGCTTTTGTGGCTAAACTATGACATTCCGCAAACGATTGTTTATGCATATTTAATCAGTTTTTTCGATTAAAAGGCTATTTTTCAAAGAATAATCCGTACTTTTGCAGCCGTAATTAAGATAAAGAGATTATAACATAATATGACTAAAGAACTACTTACCCCCGATTACATCTTCGAAGCGAGTTGGGAAGTGTGTAATAAAGTAGGCGGTATCTATACAGTTTTGTCTACAAGGGCAAATACTTTACAGACTAAATTTCGCGATAGATTATTCTTTATAGGGCCGGATTTCTGGCAGGGAAAAGAGAACCCTTTGTTCATTGAGTCTGATAACCTTTGTGCAGCGTGGAAAAAACATGCAGCGTTGAAAGACAATCTTTCCGTCCGCGTAGGTCGCTGGAACATTCCGGGAGAACCTATTGTTATATTGGTTGATTTCCAACCGTTCTTTGCAGAAAAAAATGAGATTTATACAGAAATGTGGAACCGCTATCAGGTGGATTCACTGCATGGATATGGTGATTATGACGAAGCATCCATGTTTGCTTTCGCTACCGGCAAGGTGATAGAGAGCTTCTATCGCTATAATTTGACGGAAACGGACAAAGTGGTGTTCCAGGCACACGAGTGGATGACCGGCATGGCCGCCCTCTATCTTCAGTCTGCCGTTCCCGAGATAGGGACTATCTTCACCACCCATGCCACGTCCATCGGCCGCTCCATAGCTGGCAACAACAAGCCGCTTTACGATTATCTTTTCGCCTACAACGGCGACCAGATGGCGGAGGAGCTGAACATGCAGTCCAAACATTCCATTGAAAAGCAGACGGCCCACTATGTGGACTGTTTCACCACTGTGAGCGAAATCACAAACAACGAATGCAGGGAATTGCTTGACAAGCCTGCGGATGTTGTGCTGATGAACGGTTTTGAAGATGATTTTGTACCGAAAGGCGCCACCTTTACCGGCAAGCGCAAACGTGCCCGTTCCACCATGCTGCGTGTGGCAAACTGCCTACTGGGTGAGGACTTGGGCGACGATACGCTGATTATCGGTACCAGCGGACGCTATGAGTTCAAAAATAAGGGTATCGATGTGTTCCTGGAATCATTGAACCGGCTGAACCGCGATAAAGATTTAAAGAAGAAAGTATTGGCGTTTGTCAACGTGCCCAGCTGGGTGGGAGACCCCCGCGAGGACTTGCAGAAGCGCTTGAAGAGCAAAGATAAGTTCACCGAACCGTTGCAGTGTCCTTTCATCACCCACTGGCTGCACAATATGACGCACGACCAGGTGCTGGATATGCTGAAATACCTCGGTATGGGCAATCGTCCCGAAGATAAGGTGAAAGTAATTTTTGTACCTTGCTATCAGGATGGTCACGATGGCATCCTCAACAAGCATTATTATGACTTGATTTTAGGCGAGGACCTCAGTGTCTATCCGTCCTATTATGAACCGTGGGGATATACCCCGCTGGAGAGCGTGGCTTTCCGGGTGCCTACCATCACCACCGACCTTGCCGGTTTCGGACTTTGGGTGAACAGTCTGAAAAACCAGCATGGCATAAACGACGGAGTGGAAGTGCTGCACCGTTCGGACTATAACTATTCCGAAGTGGCAGACGGCATCAAGGACACCGTAGCCTTGTTCTCTACCAAGACGGAAGCCGAAATCAAGGAAATACGCAAGCGTGCAGGCCAGGTGGCAGAGCAGGCTTTGTGGAAGCACTTTATACAATATTATTACGAGGCTTACGACATTGCACTGCGCAATGCCATGAAGCGTCAACTAAAATAAAAGAATTATTAATCAATTAGTTATCATACAATGAAGATTAAAGTTAGTAATGTAAACACTCCTAACTGGAAAGATGTGAATGTGAAATCGCACATTCCCGCCGAACTGGAGAAACTGTCTGAACTGGCACATAACATCTGGTGGGCATGGAATTATGAAGCCACCGAACTGTTCAGAGACCTTGACCCTGCTCTCTGGAAAGAAGTGGGACAGAACCCCGTACTTCTGCTGGAACGTATGAGTTATGCTAAACTCGAGGCACTCGCAAATGACAAAGTTATTCTGCGCAGAATGGATGACGTATACTCCAAGTTCCGCACATACATGGATGTGAAGCCTGACAGCAAGCGTCCGTCCGTGGCTTATTTCAGTATGGAGTATGGTTTGAGCCATGTACTTAAGATATATTCCGGCGGTCTGGGTGTACTTGCCGGTGACTACCTGAAAGAAGCTTCCGATAGCAACGCCGACTTGTGTGCAATCGGTTTCCTGTACCGCTACGGTTACTTTACACAAACATTGTCTATGGACGGCCAGCAGATTGCCAATTACGAGGCACAGAACTTTGGCCAGTTGCCCATCGACCGTGTATTGGATGAGAAGGGCGAGCAGATGGTAGTGGATGTTCCTTATCTGGACTACTACGTGCATGCTTATGTGTGGAGAGTGAACGTTGGACGTATCTCTCTCTATCTACTTGATACTGACAATGAAATGAACAGCGAGTTCGACCGTTCCATCACTCACCAGCTGTATGGCGGTGACTGGGAAAACCGCTTGAAGCAGGAAATCCTGCTCGGTATCGGTGGTATTCTGACGCTGAAGAAGCTGGGCATCAAGAAAGATATCTATCACTGCAACGAAGGACATGCTGCTTTAATCAACGTACAGCGCATCTGTGACTACGTGGCCGAAGGTCTGACTTACGACCAGGCTATCGAGCTGGTACGTGCTTCTTCTCTCTATACTGTACATACTCCGGTTCCTGCCGGTCACGACTACTTCGACGAAGGCCTTTTCGGCAAGTACATGGGCGGCTATCCTTCAAGAATGGGTATCAGCTGGGACGACCTGATGGACCTCGGACGTAACAATCCGGGCGACAAGGGTGAACGTTTCTGTATGTCTGTATTCGCTTGCAACACTTCTCAGGAGGTGAATGGTGTGAGCTGGCTGCACGGAAAGGTTTCCCAGGAGATGTTCGCTTCCATCTGGAAGGGTTACTTCCCCGAAGAAAGCCATGTGGGCTACGTTACCAACGGTGTACACTTCCCCACTTGGAGCGCTACGGAGTGGAAACATCTCTATGCTGCGCATTTTGATGAGAACTTCCTCTACGACCAGTCCAACCCCAAGATTTGGGAGGCTATCTATAACGTGTCCGACGAAGAAATCTGGAAGACGCGCATGGTGATGAAGAACAAACTGATTGACTATGTTCGCAAGCAATACCGTGAAACTTGGTTGAAGAACCAGGGTGACCCTTCACGCATCGTTTCCCTGCTGGACAAAATCAATCCGAACGCTCTGCTGATAGGTTTCGGACGCCGTTTCGCTACCTACAAGCGTGCACACTTGCTGTTCACCGACCTCGACCGTCTGGCCAAGATTGTGAACAACCCCGACTATCCGGTACAGTTCCTCTTTACCGGTAAGGCTCACCCGCACGATGGTGCCGGCCAGGGCTTGATTAAGAGAATCATCGAGATTTCCCGTCGTCCGGAGTTCCTGGGCAAGATTATCTTCCTGGAAAATTATGACATGCAGTTGGCACGTCGCCTCGTTTCAGGTGTGGATATCTGGCTGAACACTCCGACACGTCCGCTCGAAGCATCCGGTACTTCCGGCGAAAAGGCGTTGATGAACGGTGTTGTAAACTTCTCCGTACTCGACGGCTGGTGGTTGGAAGGCTATCGTGAAGGTGCCGGTTGGGCATTGACCGAAAAGCGTACTTACCAGAACCAGGAACATCAGGACCAGCTCGATGCCGCTACTATCTACAGCATTCTTGAGCAAGAAATTCTGCCGTTGTTCTATGCACGCAACAAGAAGGGATATTCTGAAGGTTGGGTGAAGACTATCAAGAACTCCATCGCACAGATTGCTCCCCACTATACAATGAAGCGTCAGCTGGATGACTATTACGACAAGTTCTACATCAAGGAGGCCAAACGTTTCAAGATGCTGGCTGCCGACGGTTGTGCCAAGGCTAAGGAAATAGCTGCTTGGAAGGAAGAAGTTGCCGAGAAGTGGGACAGCATTGAAGTGGTGTCTTGCGAAAAGACCGAAGACCTGGTGAAAGGCTCCATCGAGAGCGGTAAGGAATACACCATTACTTACGTTATCGACGAGAAGGGCTTGAACGATGCTATCGGTCTGGAACTGGTGACTACTTATACGGCTCAGGATGGCAAACAGCACGTTTATTCCGTAGAACCGTTCAATGTAGTGAAGAAAGAAGGTAACCTTTATACTTTCCAAGCTAAGCACAAGATGGAAAATGCGGGTAGCTTCAAGGTTTCTTACCGTATGTTCCCGAAGAATGCAGACCTGCCTCACCGTCAGGACTTCTGCTACGTTCGCTGGTTCGTATAAGAGCATAAAAAAAGATAATGTGCCTGCGGATATGGCGGAACACATTATCTGTTCAGATAAAAGATATCATCTGCATGATGCAGGCAGACCATCCGTTTAAAGTAAACGGATGGTCTGTTTCTTTTCTAGAGCTTGCTTTTTATTTCGGCTGTCCAGGCATCAATGCGTTCGGCGGTTTTGTTACTTTCGTTCACTTCGTCGAGGGGAAGTCCTACGAATGCACCGTCTACCACGGCGATGGAAGAGGAGAAGGAATACCCGTCCGTGCTAACTTTGTTGCCCAAGAAGGTACACCCGCTATCCTTCAGGTCCTCGTAGAGTACTCCGATGCCGTCGCAGAATGTGTCGCAGTAGGATTCGGAGTCACCGCAACCGAATAGGGCTACGAACTTCATGGAAAGGTCGGCGCTCTTCAGTACTTTTACACCGTCATACCAGTCGTCCTGCAGTTCGCCGTCTCCCCAAGTGGAGGTACCTAGAACCAGCACTTCATATTCCTTGATTTTATCGGCGGTCATCTTGTCAACACTATGTACGTCGGTGGAGGAAACTCCCAACTTTTCGGCTATCTGGTTAGCCAACTCTTCGCAGGTTCCGGTACTGGAACCATAAAAAACACCAGTCTTTTTCATTGTAAATAAAGTGATTAAATTGTTTGCTGCAAAGTAAAGGCTTTGCCGGAGAACGTGAAATACCTACATGTAGGGCTTTTAGTGTTGTGCCGCTCCCCATTTCGGGTTAGCTTGTGGCGTGGTTTATAGAGGTCGCGGCTACCTACTAATTGGGATGGCAGACTCTCTTTTTGATGAAAAGTAGGTATTGCCGGATTGTTAAAAATGAAGGACATTTGTACCGGTAATAATAGACAAGTGTTTATGGTTAGATTCGTACATTCCACTCATTCGCAATTCCATCCTTCCGTGGCTGGTAAGTGGCTGGTGTGGGGGACTTTGATGATGCTTCTTGCGGGGGTGGCTATCATTGTTTTTTCGGTATTCTCGCATGATGCACTCGATGCGTGCTGTAATTGCATAATCTGTACTTTCAACCGTGTCCCGAAGGAAGGGGAATATTTGTATAACCGCTACCTGCCGGTCATCAGCATGGTGTGGGTGGCGTTTCTGATACTTTTGGTATATGTGGTCCGCTATTGCATGAACAAGAGGAGGTAGCCGGGTGTTCTATAGGTAAAACTGAAAGGAGACTATATGAAAAAGATTGTTTTGCTTCGCCACGGCGAGAGTGCATGGAATAAGGAAAACCGCTTCACGGGGTGGACGGATGTTGATTTGACAGAGAAAGGCGTTGCTGAAGCTGTAAGGGCGGGTGAGCTGCTGGCAGAAAAGGGATTCCGTTTCAAGAAGGTGTATACTTCCTATCTGAAGCGTGCCGTGAAGACACTGGATTGTGTGCTGGACCGCCTCGACCAGGACTGGATTCCGGTGGAGAAATCGTGGAGGTTGAATGAGAAACACTACGGCCAGTTGCAAGGGCTGAACAAGGCAGAGACGGCTGCCAAGTACGGTGACGAGCAGGTGTTGGTATGGCGCCGGAGCTTTGATGTGGCTCCGCATGCATTGGCCGAGGATGACCCGCGTAATCCGCGTTTTGAGGACCGTTATCAAGAAGTGCCCGATGCCGAACTGCCCCGTACGGAGTCGTTGAAAGATACGATTGAGCGTATCATGCCTTACTGGAAATGTGTCATCTTCCCGAATCTGAAGACGGCCGACGAATTGCTGGTAGTGGCTCATGGCAATAGCCTGCGGGGTATTATCAAGCATCTGAAGCATATTTCGAACGATGAAATTGTGCATCTGAACCTGCCTACGGCGGTGCCCTACGTCTTTGAGTTTGACGATGAGCTGAACTTGACGAAAGACTATTTCTTGGGTGATCCCGAGGAGATAAAGAAATTGATGGAGGCTGTGGCCAATCAGGGAAAGAAGAAATGATTTTGGCGCGCGGAAGCGCGCTATTTCTTTATCCTCTCATTCCATGGAGCAGCGTCATGCTGAGCAGTACCCCGACCACTATACAGATGAGGATAAGGAACCAGTTCATGAGCCGTGCGCCCAGCTTGGTTTCCTTGTGTAAGTTCTGTTCAAAGTAGTTCTTGAAGAACAGATAGATGGCAGGTACGGTGGCGCTTGCCAGCAGGAGGTCTTCGGGAATCTTGTAGATGTAGACTTTGGAAAAGGCGATGAGCGCCCAGTGGCAAAGGAACAGAATGACGAGCAGGTTGACCCTGCGCGAGAAAGCCAGCAGCAGCCCGATGGTGAAAACTGCTACCGAGCAGGGCATCACGGTGGTAGTCATCATGGGAAATTCCATTCCGCGTGCCCACGAAAGGAGCGGGTAGAGGAAAGGCATTGCATAGAGTACCCCCACCAGTACCTTGTATTTCGGGTTGCGCTCGAACGGAGTGTAGCCGGTAAACAAATCCCATAGCCACAACACTGCAATCACTCCCCAGAAGATGGCGAGTATATGGTGGTGTCCGCGCGCTCCGCAATACATCATGTAGTACACGACGGATATCCACCCGTTCAGAAATACCATGTAGATTTTCATGGAGCGTTTTGCCCATAAGGTCGGTTTCCGGTAGAGCTGCGTGGTGAGCAGGATACCTGCTGCGGTGATGAGGAGCTGTGTCCACCAGGTGGCCTCGTTGTATTGTGCGATAGTATTCCAGAATATTTCCATTTGTGTCCATTAAAAAAACGGCTGCAAAGGTAGAGTTTTCTGCCGAAAGAATGAAATCGTTTTCTACATTTTGCCTATCTTTGTGCCTCCAAAAAAATAGGTAAAAAGATTCATGGATAAGACTTTGACTGAACAAGAGATTGCCCTGCTGCGCAGGAAACTCGATTTATTGCTTCGTACCGGACAGCTGCTGGTGGAGAGTGCGGCTGATACGAACCGTGTTGTTCGTAACCTGAACCGTGTTGCCGCCTATCTGGGGCTGCCGGAAGAAAAGCTCCACATCGACGTAAGTTATACCATGCTGGTGGTGAATGTGAGTGACGGCCTGCATTCGTTCTCCAAATTCCAGAAATGTGAAAAGCATGGCATCAACATGACTGCCATTTCCGAAATCAGCAAACTGTCCTGGCGGGCTATTGAGAATGACTATTCCCTCGACCAGTATGAGGAGGAACTGGAAAGAATCAAAAACAAGAAGCGGAATTATGTGCCATACGTTGTTGCCATCGGTGCCGGCTTTGCCTGCGGAGGTTTCTGCAAACTGTTCGGTGGTGACTGGATGGCGTTTCTGTTTACCTCTATCTGCGCTTTTGCCGGCTTCCGCGTCCGTGCCCGTTGCATGGAGTTCGGCATCAATCACTATATGAGTATTGCCATTGCCGCATTGATTTCTACCTGCCTGGCCTATGTGTCTTCGTTTGCCGGGCTCTCGGAAACTCCCTATCATCCGTTGTTGGCGTGTGCACTGTTCATCGTTCCGGGGGTGCCGCTGATAAACTTTGTGGATGATATGATTGACAATTATATCCAGGTGGGCATTGTGCGGGCTGTGAATACGGTGCTGATGGTCTGTGCAATGGCCTTCGGCATTGTAATAGCCATGCGCCTGTTGACGGTGGAGGATGTCGTGATTGACAAGAAGTTCAGCGAATTGAGTATGGTGCCTCATGACAGTTATCTGGTGTATGCCATTGCGGCGGCGATAGCTGCCATGGGATTTTCCATGATATTCAACATACAGCGGCGTTTGTTGTGGGTTGTTGCGGTGGGCGGCATCATTGCCGTTTGTACACGTAACTTTGTCAATTTCGAATTGGGTTACGGACCGGTGATAGGTTCGTTCATGGGCAGCATGGTTGTCAGCCTGATAGCCGTGAAGGCAGTGCATTGGTTCCATGTTCCCAATCACGTACTGACGATTCCTTCTGTCATCCCGATGATTCCGGGAGTGCTGATGTATCGTGCACTTTTCGGGCTTATCAATATGCACGGTGTGGTAGGCGAGGTGACGGCGGTTGTTTCCAACGGCATCACGGCTTCACTGATTATTCTCTGCATAGCGCTGGGAGTGGCGGTGCCCAATATCTTTGCCCGCCGGTATATTGCCAAGGATAGGCAGCGCTTTCTTCAGGAGGAGCTGCAGAAGCGCAGGGAAAGAGGGAAATTTATAGAATGGTGATATAGGTGGAGGGTGTCAAAAAACTCTTAACACTTTCTTTTAGGCGCGGATTACGCGGATTTCACGGATTTTGTTTATTGAATCCGTGTTATTCCGTGTAATTCGCGCCTGATATTATAACATTATAAAAGTGCTCATATATTTTTGAAAACTTCTCTTCTTTTTTAAATGCCCTTTTTCGGATTATAGTGGTAAATGACGGTTTCGTCTTTTTGCAGGGATGTTTGTACGTCAATCAGACGCTGGTTGCGGCTTCCCCGGAAATAGAGTTCCTCATCCCTCAGTTCTTTCTTGAATTTGCCGTCCACCAGTACGTCGATGTACTTCAGCAGTTGGGCTTGGCGCGGGTTGCGCAGTAGTTTTTCGAAAGTATAGCCCGTATAGCACCAGATGTTTTTCCGGCTCCGCTCCTTGATGGCATGCGCCAGTTGGGTGAATCCTTCCGGCTGGAACATCGGGTCTCCACCACTGAAGGTGACGTCTGCAAAGTTGTCGGCAAGGACTTTTTCCAGAATCTCTTCCGTACTCATCCAGTGCCCGCGGTTGATGTCCCACGACTCCGGATTGTGGCAACCGGGACAACCGTTGGGGCATCCGGCAGCATAAATGGCGGTCCGGAAGCCCGGACCGTCTACTGTGGTATCTTCTAAAATGTCGAGAATAGAAAGCATGAGTAGGGAATTAATAATTAAAAATTAAACATCGCAGGTAGGAAGCTGAACATTAATCATTAAAAATTAAACGTCAACCATTAAAAATGAAGCTCCGCTTTGCACTGCGCAGCCCTTTAATTTTTAATTTTCAATTTTTAATTATGAACGACCCTGTCGTTCAACTCTGCCAGCTTGGCATTGTTCCAGCGGTCGGTTGTCCCCACCAGGTAGCCGGTGATGCGTTGCAGCTTGTCGATATGCTTGCTGCCGCACTTCGGGCATTCTTCCAGGTTTGGGGTGGAGTTTTCGTGGCCGCACTCCAGACAGCGGTTACGGTTGTGGTTTACCGAACCGTAGCCGATGTTGTATTGGTCCATCATGTCCACTACACGCATAATGACTTCCGGATTGTGGGTGGCGTCACCGTCTATCTCCACATAGAAGATGTGTCCGCCGCGGGTCAGTTCATGATAAGGAGCCTCCACTTCCGCTTTGTGGCGGGCGCTGCATTTGTAGTATACGGGCACGTGGTTGGAGTTGGTGTAGTAGTCACGGTCTGTGATGCCCGGCAGCGTGCCGAACTTTTTACGGTCGATGCGGGTGAACTTGCCCGACAGCCCTTCGGCAGGAGTGGCAAGCACGCTGTAGTTGTGCTGGTATTGCTCCGAGAACTGGTTGGCACGGTCGCGCATGTAGGTCACGATTTTCAGTCCCAGCTCCTGGGCTTCGCCAGATTCGCCGTGATGTTTTCCGAGCAATGCCACGAGACATTCTGCCAACCCGATGAAACCGATTCCCAGTGTTCCCTGGTTGATGACGGAAGCAATCGTATCGTTCGGTTTCAGCTTCTCGCTGCCTATCCACAAGGCAGACATCAGTAGCGGGAACTGCTTGGCGAAGGCGGTCTTTTGAAACTCCATGCGCTCGTGCAGCTGGCGTGCGGTCACTTCGAGCATACTATCCAGCTTGGCAAAGAACCGGGCGATGCGCTGTTCCTTGTCTTCGATGTTCATGCACTCAATGCCCAGACGGACGATGTTGATGGTAGAGAAAGAGATGTTGCCGCGTCCGATGGAGGTCTTCGGTCCGAAACGGTTTTCGAATACACGGGTGCGGCATCCCATGGTGGCAACTTCATGCTGGTAGCGTTTCGGGTCATCGGCTTTCCAGTCCTCGCTTTGGTTGAAGGTGGCGTCCAGGTTCAGGAAGTTCGGGAAGAAACGCCGTGCCGTCACCTTGCAGGCCAGTTGGTAGAGGTCGTAGTTGCGGTCTTCAGGCAGGTAGCTCACACCCCGTTTCTTTTTCCATATCTGGATGGGGAAGATGGCGGTTTCTCCGTTTCCTACCCCTTGATAGGTGCTTTTCAGCAGCTCGCGGATGATGCAGCGCCCCTCGGCAGAGGTGTCTGTGCCGTAGTTGATGGAGCTGAACACCACTTGGTTGCCGCCGCGTGAGTGGATGGTGTTCATGTTATGGATAAACGCCTCCATGGACTGGTGCACGCGCGATACGGTCTTGTTGACAGCATGCTGCACGATGCGGTCCTCGTCCGTCAGTCCGTCCAACGGCTGCAGCAGATAGTCGGCCAGTTCCTTCTGATAGAGATGGGAATAGTCTTTTCCATTCAGTTCTTCCAGGTTCTTGACTTCCTCGATGAAGCTGTTGCGCACGTAGGGGGCAAGGTAGAAATCGAATGCAGGGATGGCTTGTCCGCCGTGCATCTCGTTCTGGGCTGTTTCCAGCGAGATGCATCCCAGGATACTGGCAGTCTCGATGCGTTTGGCCGGGCGCGATTCGCCGTGTCCGGCAGAGAAGCCGTATTTCAGAATATGGTCCAGCGGATGTTGCACGCATGTCAGGCTCTTGGTGGGATAATAATCCTTGTCATGGATGTGCAGATAGTTCTGGGTGACGGCATCCAGAACTTCTTCACTCAGCAGATAGTCGTCCACAAAAGGCTTGGTGGTTTCGCTGGCAAACTTCATCATCATGCCCGCCGGGGTATCGGCATTCATGTTGGCATTTTCGCGTGTGATGTCGTTGGACTTGATGTTGATGATTTCCAGGAACATGTCGCGCGTCTTTGCTTTGCGGGCAATGCTTCGCTGGTTGCGGTAAGCGATGTATTTCTGGGCAACGTCCTTGCGGCTGCTCTTCATCAGCTCCACTTCCACCAAATCCTGGATGGCTTCCACCGTCATCTGCGAATCTCCCTTGAAAGAGATGCGGTCCGTAATCTGGTGTATCAGTTGCAGGTCTTCCCCCTTGTCTGTATGCAACATGGCTTTGCGGATGGCCGTTGCTATTTTTTCTTCGTTGAATCCGACGACGCGCCCGTCGCGCTTGAGTACTGTCTGTATCATAACCTTTTATGCTTAAATGTGACTGTCTTTTTTAGTTTAATTGCGGAAACAAAGATATTATAGTTATTGATAGGTTTTGCTTTTTGGAAAACTTTTTGTGGTTTAAAAAGTGTTAATCTATTGATTATTAATGATGTAATTGTTTAAAGTGGAAAACTTCTAATGAAAAATAACTTTTAAAGTTATTCATTACTGATTATTATTGCATGCATAAGCATCATCTGATTTCGAAGTGTCAAATGAAGATAAATCTTTTGGGCAGATTGTGAATCTTCGATTTTTTTAGTTATATTTGCAACGAATTGGTTTATTTAAGGTTTTTAGTCCTTGATAATACTTCTTGTTGCCATTCGATTGTATTGCTTTGCTGCTCATGGTATTGGGGCAAAAGTATCATTATTATAATAATCAAAGAAAGGATGAACATGGCAAATGTATTTCCTCCGTTTAAAATTGATATAGCTGGGGCTTTTTGTGTACCTCGTGCATTGAAGGATGTCCGCGAGCAATATCAGAACGGGCAGGTGAGCCGGCAGATATTGCAGGCTGTTGAAGATGCGGAAGTGCGCAGTCTGGTGGAACGGCTGGAGCTGGGAGGCATGAAGGTTGTTTCCGATGGTGGTTTCCGAAGTCGCGATTTTTTGGAAAGCTGGGAGGGTATTTGTTCCAAAGACGGCCGGCCTTTCTCCGAAGGCTCTCCTTTGGAGATTACAGGACGGCTCAGTTTGCTACGGCATCCTATTCTGGAAGAATTCGCATTTCTTGATTCCATTGTGGACGGAGGGGTGATGAAAAAACAGCATATCCCTTCGCCGGCAGAGGTTATGACCCAGATTATTCAACGTGTGGAGCGGACTCAGATAGAAACCGTTTACTCCGACATCCGGCTTTTGACGGATGATATTGCTTCCTGCTACAAATTTTTGCTTACCAAACTTTATGATGCAGGCTGCCGCTACGTCCAGTTCGACGGGGTACATTCGGTGATAATGGAAGATACCATCCGGCTCAACAACCGGGTTTTGCGCGAGCGTCCTGCAGGGATGTATGTTGCATTCCATGCACCGACGGACATGCTGGTGCAACTGCATGGGGCCGATGCTTATTTCCTGAATTACGACTGTGGCGCGTGCGACCGTAACCGTCTGCTCTGGTTCATACACGAGAAGGAAGCGGTGTTCGGTTTCGTGCTGTCCCATTATCCTCAGGAAGACGAATTGGATGAATTGCAGGCGAAAACCGAAAGTGTATTGAACTATATTCCTTTGAAACGTTTCACTTTATGTCTGCCGGATGCCAATGCGCTTCTTTCGCCTTCGGAGGCCGATGAGGAGAAACAGTGGGAAACCGTAAGGTTGGGGATGGAAATGGCTGCGCGTATCTTCTCTTGAAAAACGCCGCATTCCATCATTCCGAATGCCACACTTCAGCAAGGGAAATGCCACACTTCAGCAAGAGAAATGCCACACTTCACAGAGGCAAATGCCATTGATTGGGCCTCGTGAAGTGTGGCATTTCGATTGACGAAGTGTGGCACTCCTTTTTTAGTCTCCGGTGTGTCCGGTTTTATTATTTGACAGCTTCGGCTATCTTTTCCTGAAGCTCGTCACCGTGCAGTCCGCGTGCAAGGATAGTTCCTTCACCGTCAATCAACACAGTGTGGGGGATGCTGCTTACGGCATAAAGCTGTGCGCCTTCGCAGTTCCAGTATTTCAGGTCGGACATTTGCGGCCACGTGATGTTCAGCTTCTTGATGGCTTCTTTCCATGCGTCAGCACTCTGGTCCAGAGATACGCCTACAATCTCGAAGTTCTTGTTCTTATATTTGGCGTAAGCTTCCACCAGGTTGGGCATCTCGCGACGGCAGGGGCCGCACCAGCTTGCCCAGAAGTCAACAAGGACAACTTTGCCCTTGCCTACGTAGTCGGACAGTTTTACCGTTTTTCCTTCCGGCGTCTGCATCTCGAAGTCTGTAAACTTCTGGCCTACGGCAGTGGCTTTCATCTTTTCAACGTTGTTCTTTATCTTGACGATGGCTTCGTCGTTGTCGTAAGCTGCAGGGATTTGGGGCATCAGCGGGTCGAGGTCTGCCACATCCATGTAGTAGTAGTTCTGCTTCAGCAGGAGTACACCCACCGGGTTGGTGATGTTCTTGTTGATGCCGGCTTTGATGGCGGATATCATGCTGTTTTCCAGATTTTCCATCTCTTTGCCTTTAGCCTCGCGTTGTTCGTCGGTCAGTGTGGTGTCCGACATGGATTCGTAGATGCTCATCATTTGTTTGTTCAGACCGTTGATTTGGGCTCTGATTTCCTGGTAGGCATCATTGTTGGCAGTACCGGTGGCAGAGTTGTTTTCCTGCGACAAGTTGATTTTAATCTTGCCGTTTTCCAGGAAGAAGTCGATGGCTGCGCCGTCTTTTCCTTCGGCTTTGTAGGAGATGTAGCGGTTGACAGCAGTATCTTGTGTACCCTTGAAGGTAAATGTTCCATCTTTGATGACAGCAGAGTCCAATTTTACGAATTGGCGTCCTTCCACGGTTTCCAGATATACGGTGTCGCCGTCGGCTGCACCCTCTACAGTTCCGGTTACGGTGTAACCGTTGTTTCCACTGTTACAAGCTGTAAATACAGCGGCTACAGCGAGCAGATAAGTAAACTTTTTCATTGTTTGTTTTTTTAATGAATGATTATAGCTGCAAATATAGTAATAAAAAATCCCCTCCGATATGAACCGGAGAGGATTTTTATAGTTTTAATCCCATTTTTAGCGATAACGCTGTGCTTACTATTATTCGGCAGCAGCTTCTTCAGCAGCAGGGGCTTCTTCGGCAGGAGCCTCTTCGGCCGGTGCTTCGGCAGCGGCTTTTGCAGCAGCTTCAGCAGCTTTCTTTTCAGCCAGTGCTTTTGCTTTTTCTTCGTTTATCTTCTTTTCAGCTTCCAGACGTGCTTTTGCTTCAGCTTTCTTAGCTTCGTCTTCCTTAGCCTTCAGAGCAGCCAAACCGCTTTGTTTGTTGTTCTTCCAGGCTTCGAACTTAGCATCAGCTTCAGCTTCGCCGAATGCGCCTTTCGCTACACCGCCCAGCAAGTGCTTCTTCATGTAAACACCTTCGCGAGAGAGGATGTTACGAACTGTGTCAGTAGGTTGTGCACCCTTCAACACCCAGTCAAGTGCGCGGTCGAACTTCAAATCTACTGTGGCAGGATTGGTGTTAGGATTGTAAGTACCAATCTTCTCAATAAATTTACCATCACGTGGTGCTCTTACGTCTGCAATAACGATAGAGTAGAAAGCGTAGCTTTTACGTCCATGTCTTTGCAATCTGATTTTTGTTGCCATTTAATTAAAATGTTTTTAGTTAATGATTTGAATTATGCTACTATCTCGTAATAGCGAGTGCAAAGGTAAGAAAAGATTTTGAGTTTTGAGTTATGAGTTATGAGTTATTTGTTGGCACGAGGGGTGTTTTTTTTAAAATGTTCACACAACGTCACCCATAACTCATCACTTGTCACTCATCCTTCTCCCGAGTATTTCCTGGGGTATCTCAGCAGAATGGCGAGTATGGCGCATGTTCCCATGCAGAAGGGGTAATACAGGTTTCCGATGATGCTGATGGGTGAAATGCCGGCAAGTCCGGAGGCTATCAGCATTTGCGCTCCGTAGGGGATGATTCCTTGCACGAGGCATGAGAAGGTGTCCAGTATGCTGGCTGTTTTCCGGCGGTCCAGGTGGAAGCGGAGGGCGATGTCCTTGGCTATGGGGCCGGTGGTGATGATGGCAATGGTGTTGTTGGCGGTGCAGAGATTGGCGATGCCGACCAGGACGGCGATGCTGAATTCGGCTCCCCGCTTGCCGCTGACGTGGCGGGTCAGCCGGGAGATGATGAAGTCGATGCCGCCGTTGTAGCGGATGGTCTCGAGCATGCCTCCGGCCAGCAGGGTGATGATGATGAGCTCGCCCATGCCGGTGATGCCCGTTCCCATGGCTCCGAACCAGTCGAAGAAGGCGGTGCCGGTATAGATACCGATAATTCCAGTAGAGAGGATGCCCAGCAGCAGTACAAGCATGACGTTGACACCTGCTACGGCCGTGCCCAGCACGATGAGGTAGGGGATTACCTTTATCCACTCGATGGTCTGCACTTGGGGTGGGGCGGAGACGGACAGTCCTTGAAAGATGTAGAGACCCAGCACGACAAGAGCTGCGGGGACTACAATCATGAAGTTGACGCGGAACTTGTCCCTCATCACGCAGTCCTGCGTCTTGGTCGATGCAATGGTGGTGTCGGATATGAAGGAAAGATTGTCTCCGAAGAACGAGCCTCCCACCACGATGGCGACCATGTAGGGCAGGTCGATGCCCGTCTTTTCCGCCAGTCCCACGGCTACGGGAGTCAGTGCGACGATAGTTCCTACGCTTGTTCCTATTGAGAGGGAGATGAAGCAGGCGGCAATGAAGATGCCCGCCAGCAGCAGGTTGTCCGGCAGTATATGTAAGGTCAGATTTACGGTCGCATCAATGGCGCCCATCTGCTTGGCGCTTTGGGCGAATGCTCCTGCAAGGATGAATATCCATACCATCAGCATGATGTTCTTGTTACTGGCGCCCACGGAAAACTGATAGATGCGCTGTTCCAGATTCAGGCCGCGCGTGATGGCGATGGCATAGCAGGACGAGGTGAGGAAGGCTACCGTGATGGGGACTTTATAGAAGTCGTTCACCAGGAGCGAGGTCACCAGGTAGAGGCAAAGGAACACCGCCAATGGGCTGAGTGCCCACCAGCCGCCTTTGGTTTTAGGGGTTGTATCGGTTGTTGCTGACATAGTTGTATTGTTTGGTTGAGATTAATGTTTCACCACAGATTTCTATCTTTCAATCAATTCCATGTTAATCGGTGTAATCTGTGGTGAAATCAATTTCGCCGCAAAGGTAACAAAAACAAAGGGCGGCACAAAATGGTTTTGTCCCGCCCTCCATCTATCAGCCCTTAATTTTCAATTTACAAAGTTACTCCGGTCTTGAAGATGGCTATTTCCTTGTAGCCTTTCTTTTCGTTGTTCACGAATTCACCGCTTGCTACTTTGATGATATACTCGATGAAGCGTTCGCAGGTTTTCTCCATCGGTTCGTTCTCGACGATAACTCCGGCGTTGAAGTCTATCCAGCCCGGCTTGTTCTTTGCCAAAGTGGAGTTGGTGGAAATCTTCATGGTCGGCACATAGGTTCCGAAGGGCGTTCCGCGTCCTGTGGTGAACAGCACCATGTGGCATCCGCAAGAGGCAAGGGCAGTGGCGGCTACAAGGTCGTTTCCCGGAGCAGACAGTAGGTTCAGTCCCTTTACTTTCAGGCGTTCGCCATACGGAAGTACCCCTTCCACGTAGCTCGTGCCACATTTCTGTGTGCATCCCAAGGCTTTGTCCTCCAATGTCGAGATGCCTCCCGCCTTATTTCCCGGAGACGGGTTTTCACCTACCGGTTCACCGTGTGAGAGGAAATATTCCTTGAAGTCATTAATCAGCTTCACCGTGTCCTCAAACAGCTCTTTGGTGCGGCAGCGGTTCATCAGTATGGTTTCTGCGCCGAACATTTCCGGCACTTCCGTCAGTACGCTGGTGCCGCCTTGCGCTACGAGGAAGTCGGAGAACATACCCAGTAGCGGATTGGCGGTGATACCGGAGAAACCGTCCGAACCGCCACACTTCAGGCCTACGCGCAGTTCGCTTAAGGGAATATCCTCGCGCTGGTCCTGGATGGCTTTGGCATAAAGTTCGCGTAGCAGTTCCATTCCTTCTTCGTATTCATCACCCACTTTCTGGGTCACCATAAACTTTACGCGCTCCTGGTCATAGTCTCCCAGGAATTCGCGGAACACATCCGGCTGATTATTCTCGCACCCCAAGCCTACCACGAGTACGGCTCCCGCATTGGGATGCAGTACCATGTCGCGGAGGATTTTCTTTGTATTCTCGTGGTCGTCGCCCAACTGGGAGCAGCCGTAGTTATGGGGATAAGCCATGATGGCATCCACGCCCTTTCCGCCCGTTTCGCGGCGCAGGCCTTCGGCAAGCTGGTTGATGATTCCGTTCACGCAGCCCACTGTCGGAATAATCCATATCTCGTTGCGCACACCTACGTCGCCGTTCTTACGTTTGTACCCTCTAAAGGTCAGGTTTGGCGCGCCGGTATTGAGGTTTAGAGTTGTAGTATTGAGGTCTACGTTGACGGGGTTGTATGTGTATTCCAGCAACCCGGACAAGTTGGTCTTGATATTGTTTTCATTCATCCAGTCCCCCTGCTTCTGCGCTTTCCGGGCGTGGCCGATGGGGTATCCGTATTTAATGACGTTTTCGCCTTCCGCAAAATCTTTCAGTGCAAATTTGTGTCCGGCAGGAACATCCTCGTTCAGAGTGATTTCCTTTCCGTCCACCGTGAGTTTTTCACCGGCCGGGAGTGCTGTGATAGCCACTGCAACATTGTCGGCAGGGTTGATTTTCAGGTACTTTGCCTCCATCTTTTAAAATTTTCCATTTACCATCTACAATGTACAATTTGGCTGCGCTGCATTAGTATTAGTCCCCTTCCGCATGGCCGAATTGTACATTGTAGATGGTACATTGTACATGCAACTATTTGTTGTAATAAAACTCTATATTCTCCTTCGTCAGCAAGTCAATCGGCATGAAGTTCTCCCTTGTGATTTCCTTCTTCAGAATCAGGTATTCGCACAAGGCCTTGATGCCGTCGAATCCTTGCAGGGTGGGCTGCTGTGCTATGAGGAAGAAGATGCTTCCCTGCTTCAGGCAGTCTACGTTGCGTTGCAGCAGGTCGTAGCCCATCAGGTTGAAGTCTTTTTTCTGCTTCTTCAGCAGGTATTCCCCGATGATGTATGCTTTGGAGTTGAAGGTGATTCCGTTCTTTACGGTAGGATGCTCTTGGAAGAACTCGTCCAGCATCAGTGTGTCCTCGCTGTCGCGCTTGGCATGCAGGTCCAGTTCCCAGATGCGGCAGGCGGGATGATGCTCCTGCATGTATTCGCGGAAGCCTATTTCGCGGCGTTCCTGCTGGTTCGACCCCACGATGCCTTCATTTATCTTGCGGAAGATGACGATTTCCTGCGCGTCTTCTCCGGCAAGCAGCATCAGCATGCGGGCGGCAAAATATCCGCTCTGGTGCGAGTTCTGCCCGTAGAAGGAGAGGGCGGGCTCTTCCTTTATGTTGGAGTCTATATATATATAAGGTATATTATGTTGCGTCAGCTCATCCGTGAAGGGCTTGGTGTATTGCGGAACGGTGGGGGCAAACATCACTCCGTCCGGCTCCAGTGCCAGAATCTGTCCGGAGGCTTCCGCGAATGAATGATAGTCATACGGGTCATAGTAGGAGAGGTGCACGGCCACGTTGAAGTCAGAGTAAGTCTCTACGGCGTTGTGTATGCCCGTTTCCACGTCTGTCCAGTATTCGCCTTTCTCGTGTAGCGGCAGCAGGCAGGCAAATGCGTACTTCTTGTTCGAAGCCAGTGCACTGGCATACATATTGGGCTGGTAATCCAGTTGTTTCAGGATTTCTTCCACCCGCTTCCGGCTGGACTCGGACACACCGCTACGCCCGTGAATCACACGGTCGACGGTTCCCACGGATACATCGGCCATCTTGGCGATATCCTTTATTCTGACTCTTTCCATCTGTATATTTACGATTTAACGATTTACGATGTACGATTGATGTTGCTTTGGCTACGATTCTACAATGTAATCTCAATCGTCTAATCGTAAATCGTCCCATCGTACATCTTCTTGTGCTCGCACACAATTATAATCTTAATATTTTCGATACAAATATATGATAATTTTTTGTATTTCAAAAATTGTTGTATCTTTGTGCCCGTACACGAAGACTATGAAGAACGAATATTATTTTGATTTACTCTCCATAGTTTCAGGTGTTTAGGTTCTGTTTATACCTCGAAATGATAAATTGAAAGGAAACAAATTAATTTCATATTAAAATAAAACATAGAAAGATTATGGGAAAGAAAGTAGTTACATTAGGTGAAATCATGCTGAGGCTGTCTACTCCGGGAAACACCCGTTTTGTGCAGTCCGACTCTTTTGATGTGGTATATGGCGGCGGCGAGGCCAACGTGGCTGTCAGCTGTGCCAACTACGGGCATGATGCTTATTTTGTAACCAAGTTGCCGAAACATGAAATAGGCCAGTCGGCTGTCAACGCATTGCGCAAGTATGGCGTAAAGACGGATTTCATTGCGCGTGGTGGTGACCGTGTAGGTATCTACTATCTTGAGACCGGTGCTTCCATGCGTCCCAGTAAGGTAATCTATGACCGTGCACACTCTGCCATTGCTGAGGCAGATGCGGCAGACTTTGATTTCGATGCCATCATGGAAGGTGCAGACTGGTTCCACTGGTCAGGTATCACTCCCGCCATCTCCGACAAGGCCGCCGAGTTGACCCGCCTGGCTTGCGAGGCTGCCAAACGTCACGGCGTTACGGTGTCGGTAGACCTCAATTTCCGTAAAAAACTCTGGACCAAAGAAAAAGCCCAGTCCATCATGAAGCCTTTGATGCAGTATGTGGATGTCTGCATCGGCAATGAAGAGGATGCTGAACTCTGTCTGGGCTTCAAGCCCGATGCAGACGTGGAAGGCGGCAAGACGGACGCTGAAGGCTACAAGGGAATCTTCAAGGCGATGGCGAAGGAATTCGGCTTCAAATACGTAATCTCTACGTTGCGCGAGTCTTTCTCCGCTACCCACAACGGCTGGAAAGCAATGATTTACAACGGCGAGGAATTCTACGAGTCAAAGCGTTACGACATCAATCCTATCGTCGACCGCGTAGGTGGCGGCGACTCTTTCTCAGGTGGTATCATCCACGGCCTGCTGACAAAACCCAACCAGGGTGCCGCCCTCGAATTTGCAGTAGCCGCTTCCGCCTTGAAGCACACTATCAACGGTGACTTCAACCTTGTTTCCACAGAAGAGGTAGAAGCGCTGGCAGGAGGGGATGCAAGCGGACGAGTACAACGCTAAGCTCATTTACGATTTGACGATTTACGATGTACGATTGAAATTACTTCTACAGTGAACTCGGAGGAATTGAAAATACGATTGAAGGTGTTCTCTTTGAGAATAATCAAGATGGTAGATTGTATGCCTAATCGGATTTCGTCAATGGCTATAGCTAAACAAATAGTACGTTCAGGGACTTCACCTGCTGCCAATTATAGGGCAGCTTGTTTGGGAAAGTCTGATAAGGATTTTCTGAATAAACTGAAAATGGTAGAGGAAGAACTGGATGAAACTATACACTGGTTGGAAATTATTGCTGAAAGTGAGATGATTCCTGCTAATAAACTGCTTGGGTTGCAACAAGAGGCGCATGAATTGTATAAAATAATAGTGAGTTCTATTGTCACTACAAGAAATCGGTTAGCAAAGGAAGTTTGAATCGTCAAATCGTAAATAAAAAGAATAGATATAAAGTAAAGTAATATTAATCGTAAATCGTAAATCGTCAAATCGTAAATAAAAAGATGAGTAAATTTGATAAAATCTCAGTATTGAATAAGATTGGTTCTACTGGAATGGTGCCTGTCTTTTATCATAAGGATGCAGAAGTTGCAAAGAAAGTTGTAAAGGCTTGTTACGATGGAGGTGTTCGTGCGTTCGAATTCACGAACCGTGGTGACTTTGCCCACGAGGTGTTTGCGGAAGTTGTGAAGTTTGCGGCAAAAGAGTGCCCGGAGATGGCTATGGGTGTAGGTTCCATCGTTGACCCTGCTACTGCGGCGCTGTATTTGCAGTTGGGTGCATGTTTCGTTGTAGGCCCGTTGTTCAACCCGGAGATTGCTAAGATTTGTAACCGTCGTCTGGTAGCTTATACTCCGGGGTGCGGCAGCGTTTCAGAGGTAGGTTTCGCGCAAGAAGCAGGTTGCGACCTCTGCAAGATATTTCCGGGCGACGTGCTTGGCGCCAAACTCGTGAAAGGTTTGCTGGCTCCGATGCCCTGGTCCAAGCTGATGGTGACCGGTGGAGTGGAGCCGACTCAGGAAAACCTGACCTCCTGGATTAAGGCGGGTGTGTTCTGCGTAGGTATGGGTTCCAAACTCTTCCCGAAGGATAAGGTCGCTGCTGAAGACTGGACTTATGTTACGGAAAAATGTAAAGAAGCGTTAGGTTATATTGCCGAAGCAAGAAAATAAAGAAGAAATTCATTTTGTTTAAAGGTGTTTAAAGGGGACAGCCATCGAAGCGTTTCGGCGCTTCGGTGGTTTGTTTTTTACTGGAAAGTATACTCCCGATGAACAATAAAATGTTTATAAGTGTAAACTGTACCCTTAAACTCTAAAACAATGTTATAAAACGCGCGAAAAATATGCCGGCGTTTTGTGCGTGCGGATAAAACACTTACCTTTGCAGTGCAGTTGGGAAACTGCATTTGGATTTGATAAATAATAAAAACAGTTTTCAATAAAGGATATTAGTTGTTAGGTAAAAGGATTGAAAATAGATTTTTTTCATAAGCTAAATGTTTTGAATAAATAGGTAAATTAGGTAAAGGTAAAAATTGGATTTTGAAGTTTTCAGAATAGGTAATTGAAGTTTTATTTTTCAGGTAAAGAGAAAGATTGATTTTTAGGTAACATTGATGCAGTTTAAAAGAAAAGCCTTAAAGGCTTTTCTTACAGGGGCGAGGGGTTCGTGAGAGCTTGCTCGTTTTTTTATTCCTATATTCTTCGCATTTTTTGTATATTTTGTCCAGACTCTACTTCTTTTTTGTATCTTTGTGTCGGATACCCATTAAAAACAAGCAGCAACTCTAAAGCTTAAATAGCTCTGAATTTGGAACATATATTGAATATACTCGATTGGCTTTTATACATATGGTTTGCAATAAACATACTGTATCTATTGGTTTACAGTCTGGCGTCACGCCGGCGTGACCTGCCTCTGCCCCCTCCAGCCAAGGAACACAAGCGTTTTGCCATACTGATTCCTGCCTACCGCGAAGATGCCGTGATACACGAGTGCGTCCATTCATGTCTGGAGCAGGATTATCCCGCCGACTGTTTTGATACGGTTGTCATTTCAGACCGTATGCAGCCCGAAACCAACGCTTCCCTCGCTGTGCTTCCTATCCACCTGGTTGAAGTGCATTTTGAGAAAAGCACCAAGTCCAAATCTCTGAATGCCGCCATGGCTGCCATCGGCAATGACTATGACATCGCTTTGGTGCTCGATGCGGACAATGTCATCCCTTACGATTATCTGAGTGATATTAACGACCTCTTCGCCAATCCGGAAGTCGAGATTGTGCAGACCCACCGGAGTGCCAAGAACCTGAACAATGACATGGCCCTGCTCGATGCCATCAGTGAGGAAATCAACAATACCATTTTCCGTCTGGGGCATGCCAAGCTGGGCTTGTCGGCCGCCCTTATCGGTTCCGGCATGGCGTTCCGTTACGACTTGTTCCGTGATACGATGGCGGATATCAAGGCTGTGGGCGGTTTCGACCGTGAATTGGAGCTGACCCTGCTCTATCGCGGCAAACGTTTTTATTATCTGCCCGAAACCTTTGTGTTCGATGAGAAGATACAGAACACCGGTGATTTCTCCCGTCAGCGCCGCCGTTGGCTTTCGGCACAATGGCATTACTGCCAGACCTTCGCCAAGTTTCTGTGGAAGGCGCTTGCTGCGCGTAACTGGGACTTCTGCGACAAGCTTTTCCAGCAGCTTTCCATTCCCCGCCTGCTGTTGATGGGGTTCACGTTCCTCTTCTCCGTGTTGTTTACGGTTTATCGCTGGACATGGGGGCTGAAGTGGTGGCTGCTCTTGGTGTTGCTCGCTGTCGCACTGCTCGTTGCCGTTCCCAAAAGGTTCTGCACCAGCCGCCTGGCAATGGCCCTGCAAAAGATACCCTATACATTCCTGCTGATGGCAGGAAACATCTTCAAGCTGAGGGGGGCGAACAAGACCTTTATACATACCAGGCATGGGGTGGCGGAAAAATAGAAAGGGATACACAATAAACAAGTCTATAAGCAAACAAATGATATACGGAAAAATCACTTTAGAAGATTGGCGTACAGCCTGCGTAGAGGGAGAAGAGCCGGAATCTTCTTTTGAAAGTTATAATCTGAGACTTTTCTTTTTCGGAGCTTTGTATAATCGGGACACCTTGCAGGCAACTCCGGATGATACCAATGCCAAGCTTGCTGCCGATGCGTTTCTATCCGATCCGGCATATGGCTTTTCACGCCTGGACGGTTCGTTCACCATAGTATATTATTCAGAAAATGAATGCGGAGTGGTGCGCGACCATCATGGCACGCATTATCCCGTCTATTGTCACATTGATGGTAATTTTGCCACTTCCTGGCAATTTTTAGAGGACCAGCTGGAAGAAAATTTCGAGCCTAATCTGGTTTCATTGAGTACATTCCTTCAGCGTGGCATTTTGAAGAAGAATAATTTCGCCCTATTCGATGTTCATTCTTTAGGTGCTGGCGAAAAGTTCTACATGTTGACAGAGCTTGGTTATCTGATGCCGGTTTGGGCTTCTGTAAAGTTAGAGACACAGGCGAACGTACATTCCATGTTTGATTCGCTGAAGGAAAGAAATCCCAGCTTATATGAAAAGGTGGCAGATGACATTTATTGTCTGAAGCGCGACAGCGTTTTTGAGCATGAACCCAAGGTGGCGACTGAACGGAATCCGGATGTAGAAACCTACTCCCGCCGTTATGGAGAATTGCATGCGCAAGCCATCCGCCGGCGTATCGGCCATAGCCGCAGGGTAGGTATCCTGCTGAGTGGCGGCTATGATTCCGGTTCAAACCTTGCTGCGCTGCGCAGCATTTACGACGGCCAGATTGACTCCTATTCCGTGGGCTTTAAAGGAGATGCCTGGACGGAGCTGCCCATGGCCCGTCTGATGTCTGAAACCTTTGGTACCCGCCACCACGAGTACGAGATTGACGGTACGGAAACCAGTGCCTTGCCCGACATTGTCCGTTTTCTGGGTGAGCCTTTTATGGAAGGCGGGCTGATGGTAAACTATTGTGCCATGCGCATGATAGGCGATGACAAGCCCGACGTGATTCTGGGAGGTGACGGCAGTGACCAGTATTTCGGTACTTCCGGTCGCGAAGTGGCGTTGCATTATCTATCCGCCCGCATAGGATTGCGTCCCTTGCTGCGTGGCATCAGCCGTCTGCTGGAGCATGAAACCTTTGATACCGGTGGAAAGCTTTCCCGCATCAATTTCCATTTGGATAAGATACTTCATATTCTGGAAGGGGAGCGTTTCGGCTTCTCCGATTCTGCCTTGTGTGCCCTTCTGCAAAATCCGAAAGAAGATTTTGAGCCGGTAAAATCACTACGGCCCGATATCCACAGTTTCGAGCATCTTTATGCGCAGCATGCCATTCTTTCCGATTTGGAGACTGTAATCAACCGTATCATTCTTTTCAAGGCTTCCAGCATGGCACGCATGTTCGGTAACAATCTGACGTATCCTTTTATGGACCTGGAGCTTTTCCATTTCCTGCAGGAGCTACCGGTAGGGTTGAAGTGCAGGGGCAACAGTGTACTGGACATTGCGCGGGGTCGTTCCGTTTCTAAATATCTGTTAAAGTGCCATTATAAACCTTTACTTCCCGAGGCCATTACCTTGAAGAAGAAGCAGGGCGGTTTTGCACCTATGCCACTGTTCTTCCGTGATAGGGCCCGACGTGCTTTCTTTAAGGAATTCATTCTTGCTTCCGGCATTATGGACAACTATCTGCGTCGTGATGCAGTGAAGAAGTTTCTTACAGATTATGAACAAGTTGCAGAGAAGGAGGGCGGTTGGTTCTGGCATAGGCAGAACAAGGCTTTGCAATATTTCAATCTGTTGACGCTTGTTGTGTGGTGGGAAGAGTTTGTGGAAGGCCATGAGGTGAAATTCTGAAAATATGATTGAAAGTATGAAAGTTTCCATTATTGTTCCGGTTTATAATGTTGCCAAGTACATAGAACGGTGTCTGCTGTCTGTGTTGAACCAGACCTGGCCGGATTTGGAAGTTATTCTTGTGAATGACTGCACTCCGGATAACTCTATGGAGATAGTCAGACGGGTGGTGGCTTCGCATCCGCGCGGAGCGGTGGTGAGATGTCTGGAACATGAAGAGAACAGAGGGCTTTCTGCTGCAAGAAACACCGGTATTTTAGCGTCTGTTGGCGATTATCTGTACTTCTTGGATAGCGACGACTATATTTCTGCGAATGCAATAGAGCTTTTGGCAGATGCAGCGGTGCAGAAGCGACCGGATTTTGTGATAGGCAATTACGAGGTGACCGGTGCCAGACGTTGGGCTCCTCCTTTATCATTAGGCACCGGGTTTTATGAAGGGAATGCTCTTGTACTTTCCACTTATGTGCAGGGAAAATGGTATGTCATGGCATGGAACAAACTGGTGAGTCGTCCCCTCGTTTTGCAGCATAAACTCTACTTCCAGGAGGGCATTGTACACGAGGATGATTTATGGTCATTTAAGTTGGCATGTATGGCTCAAAGTATGTATGTCGTCGGTGAGACCACTTACTATTATTCTATGCAGCCAGACTCCATCATGCGGGCGCCGTCTATGCGTAATTTGGAATGTCGTGTGCTGGTGCTGGGTTATATCTACGATTTTATCCGGTCTTCCCGGTGTTTGCAGGATAACCGGCATATATATATCTATTTTGAGACTCTGAAGGCAAAATATTTTGACCGTATTCTGTATTTCACGAAAGACACATCCTTTCATTATCAGAGTTATTTGGTATTCAGGAACAAAAAGTATGCGTCTTTGTTGGAGATGACGGGGCTGTGCCTCGAATGGAAGCTGATGCTGCAGAACATCCATTATGTGCTTCCTACGTATGCCGGCTATCTGTATTTTAAGGCTTTTGTAAAGTCAGCCTACTATTTGTTGGTGTTGTCTATAAAAATGAAGGCAGTGTTGCATACAAAATGAGCGAATATGAATCATGTCCCGGAAATATCCATTATAGTACCCGTTTATAAGGTGGAAGAGTACTTGCCCCAGTGCATTGACAGTATTCTTGCACAGACCTTTACGAATTTTGAGTTGTTGCTGGTAGATGACGGGAGCCCAGACCGTTGCGGGGAGATTTGTGAAGAGTATGCCGGGAAGGATACGAGGATACGGGTGTTCCATCAACAGAACAGTGGCGTTAGCGCTGCACGTAATATAGGATTGCAGCATGCTAAGGGTACATATATTGTTTTTGTGGATTCAGATGATTGGGTTTCCACGGATTATTTGTTGCATTTATATAAGAGCCTGCCCGATACGGGTATTGGTTTGGTGATGGGAGGAGCTTTAAAATATTCAATTGATGGTAAGTTAATAGGAAAGATTGCACTTCCGGAAATATTATTAGGAAGTAATATAGGTGAAGGTTTTGCGGAGTATGGCCTTGACCGTTTTGGATTTTCTTGTTCAAAACTATATAGTGCGGAATTGATTCGTGAAAATAAATTATGTTTTGATTGTAATGTCCATTGCATGGAAGATTTGATTTTTATGATGGATTATATATTGCTTTCAGATTATATTCTTCTTTGCAATTTCATGGATTATAATTATAGAATAGCATATTCTGCAGAAACTCTTTCTTCCCGTATGAATACATACAGCGATGAATACAATCTTTTTTCAGCTTATAGAGGCAGAATGGAAAGATTTGAGGATATTTATTATTTGTCGGATGAGCTTACCTACTATTTGAGGCACTCCGTAAGTTTGGTTTTTCAGCGTGTATTGCTATCCCTCCATGCTAATTGCTATCCATTCAGGCAACGGATATCTTGTTTGGAAGATTTATTGTCCAAGGAAAAGGAATGGATAGAAGAAAGATTCATGCCAGATTATAAAGCAGATTGCATAGCGAAATATCTTCTTTGCCACATGGGAGGCGGTTTCTTTGATTGCTGGATTTCTTTGTTACGTTTTCTCCGGTTCAAAAAAAGTTTCGGAGTACATTGACATAAATGGATAAAAACATGAAAGAAGTTTTGACTACATCTGTTACTATTCCTTTTGAGTATACTTACACTATCATTATACCTCATAAGAATATTCCGTTGTTGTTGCAACGTTGTTTGGACTCTGTTCCTTTGCGTAATGATGTCCAAATTATCGTGGTTGATGATGGCAGTTCCAGCAATGTGGTAGATTTTACTAACTTTCCGGGTACTGACCGTGAGAATGTAGAAATTATCTTTACCAAAGATGGAAAGGGAGCCGGATATGCTCGTAACTGTGGATTGCTTCAAGCAAAAGGAAAGTGGTTGCTGTTTGCTGATGCTGATGATTTCTTTCTTCCAGATTTTCTTAAAACATTGGATCGTTATTGTTCCACAGATTATGATTTAATAACTTTTCGGGCTACGAGCGTTGAATCAGATACATTAACTTCAGTACATTCGCGACAATCTGAATTTTTAGGTTTCGACGTAGCTGAAAATATTGATGTGGAGAAGTTAAAGTATAAGAATGATGTACCTTGGGCAAAAATGATTTCCGGAGCTTTGGTTCGGAAATATTCGCTTCAATTTGATGAAATACCGGCTGGCAATGACATAATGTTCTCTTTTTATTTGGATTATTATGCACAGCATGTAACTGTATGTTCAGATGCTATTTATTGTGCTACGATACGTAAGGACTCTTTACAATATGGCGTTGTGCTGGATAATTTGCTGGCAAGAGTTCGAGTGGTGTGCCGCTGCAATAGTTTTTTGAGAAGAATAGGACGTGAGGATAAACTCTTGAGCAGCTATTACCGTGTAATGCAATGTAGAAAGTATTTTGGAAAGCGAGGATATTACAAAGCTTTGTGGATTTTTGTATGTAATGAACACCGGAATATGGTGTATGCTACTTTTAGGGGAATTTTAATGAATAAGGTGAAAAATATTTGTGAAAAGTTAACATCATGGTAGAGTCTCGTCTTAAAAAAAGCTATTTGAATGCCCGGGTAAACGTGCTTTTCTATTTTATTACCCTATTCATTTCTTTTTTTTCCCGCAAGATATTCCTGGATATGTTGGGAGCGGATTTTGTAGGTCTTATGGGGACATTGCAAAATTTATTGGGCTTTTTGAATCTGGCCGAATTGGGAATTGGGGCATCTATTGGTTTTGTTCTTTACAAACCTCTATTTAATGGCGACAAGGACAAGATACGGGATATAATTTCTGTATTGGGGTATCTGTATCGCAATGTCGGACTGATAATTTTGGGGGTGGGGCTTATATTAGCCTGCTTCCTTCCCTTGATATTTGCAAATATCAGCATTGGTTTGGGCGTAGTCTATTTTGCATATTTTGCTTTTCTGTCTTCTGCCCTAATCAGTTATTTTATTAATTATCGACAAACCTTATTAGGAGCCGATCAGCGTAATTATGTTGTGACTGCCTATTTCCAGACTGCAAATATTGTAAAGATATTGGTGCAGATGATGCTTGTTTGCTATATAGGCAGTTTTTATCTATGGATTGCCATTGAGCTGCTTTTTGGTATTTTGTATTCATACATACTTAATTGGAAGATAAATAGGGTATATCCATGGTTGAAGTGTAGCATTGCTGAAGGTCGTCGAAAATATCCTGAAAATAAGATAATCGTACGCAAGGCACGTCAGATGTTTGTACATCAATTGGCAGGGATGGGGCGTTCCCAGCTGCTTCCTTTTTTGGTTTACGCATTTACTTCCTTAAAATTGGTAGCCTATTATAGCAATTACATGTTGCTGTTGACCAAATTGAACCAGCTCGTCAATAATTTCTTAGGAAGTACGGGGGCTGGAGTGGGAAATTTGATTGCCGAGGGTGACTCAAAGCGTATACAACAAGTATTTTGGGAACTCAGCTCTTTACGCTTTATGGTAGCTTCTTTTTTAACATTTGCTCTATACCACCTGATGGATTCCTTTATTGTTGTATGGTTAGGGACAGAGTATGTATTGCCTCATTCTGTATTGGTAGTGATTCTTGCCAATTTTTTCATCAGTCAGTTTCGCGGTACAAATGATCAGTTTATTTATGGCTATGGTCTTTTTCAAGATACCTGGGCGCCCATTGCTACACTTGGTATCACGATACTGGCAGCTTTGGTTGGAGGATATTATTGGGGACTTCCAGGGGTCTTGTTAGGAGATGTTGCCAGTTCCATAACTGTCATAAGCATTTGGAAACCTTATTTTTTATATCGCTACGGTTTTAAAATGTCTGTTGGAATTTATTGGAAAAATGTATTGCTGTATTTATGTATGTTTGTTTTTTCTTGGGCTTTGACAGATGGTATTCTTTTATCATTGGCTCTGCCAAAACCAGAGGAAGGTTATTTAGAGTGGAGCTTGTATGCTTTGGTTTCTTCGTTATTATTTCTGTCGATTTTGACAATTCTATTTTATAATTTTTCAAAAGGTATTCGGACTTTGCTGGGGCGATTTATTCATTGGTAACTTTTGAATATAAAAACAGATTTATAAAAGTGATACATGTCGATGAAGGCAATTTACGGAATCGGTTCGCCTTTTCTATAATTTTATTTGTGAGGCTAAAAGTAAACTTCTATATTTGTGTTATAGCATGGAATATGAAATATGAAATATGAAATGGGAAAACGATTGAGGATAGTGTATTGCATTCCTTCTGTTTATAAAATGGGCGGAATGGAAAGAGTGCTTGCTTTGAAAGTGAATTTCTTTGTTGAGACTTTCGGTTATGAAGTGCATATCATTACAACTGAAGGCATTTCAGGTACTCCTTTTTTCAATTTTCATCCTTCTGTTCAGGTTCATGATTTGAATATCCATTTTGATGTATGGATGCCTAAATATAAGCGTTTTTTGATGTATGCTTATAAACGTTTTTTGTATAAAAGGCGTTTGGAGCAATGTCTAAATAAAATAAAACCAGATATTACAATTGCGATGCTACGTCGTGAGGTGGGATTTTTGTCCAGTATGTCAGATGGAAGCATCAAAATAGCGGAAAGTCATTTCTATAAAGATTGTTTTTTACATATAAATCCACAACTGTCAAGATTTCTACCCAGGTTTATGTGGGACTATTGGATAAAAAAAATTGTAAAAAAACTCAATTGCTTGTCTCGTTTTGTAGTTCTTACCCAAGAGGATAGAGTTCTTTGGACAGAATTGGATAATGTAGAAATCATTCCTAATCCTATAGCTTTTGTCCCTTCTGTTTTTTCCACTTGTACTAATCATCATGTGATAGCAGTAGGAAGGTATGTTCCTCAAAAAGGCTTTGATATGTTGATTACTGCTTGGGCACAAGTTGTGGCAGTGTGCCCTGATTGGAAGTTGCATATTTGGGGAGAGGGTGAATTGAGAGAGCAGCTTCAAAGCCAAATTGATAGGATGGGATTGGATGAGTCCTGCTTTTTGGAAGGTCGTACTGATAATGTAGCCGAAAAATACGTGGAGAATTCAGTTTTTGTGTTGAGTTCTCGTTTTGAAGGGTTTGCAATGGTGATAGCAGAGGCTATGGCGTGTGGGCTCCCTGTTGTTTCATATGCTTGTCCATGTGGTCCTAAAAATCTTGTTCAGGAAGGGGTGAACGGATTTTTGGTAGAGAATGGGAATGTCCATGAGCTATCTCAGAAGATTATATACATGATAGAGCATGAGGAAGAAAGAAAATGGATGGGGCAGAATGCTATTAAAAGTGTTGGTTGTTTCCAAATAGAGATGGTGGCTTTGCAATGGAAAAAACTTTTCGAGAAATTGCTGGAAGAACATTCTGATTTATTAAAGTAACAGAATTTATGGAGAAGTGGCTGAGTTTTATTGTTCCGGTATACAATGTGGAAGATTATCTGTCTGAATGTGTAGATAGCTTGTTGAATCAGGATGTTCCGTCAGAGCTATATGAGATAATACTCTATGATGACGGGTCCACTGACGGAAGTCTACGGATAGCGCAGAAATATGGGGCTGATTATGCTAATATCCGTGTCTTTACCCATCCGAATTCCGGAGCGGCTGAAACTCGCAATGAGGCCATTGAAAAGGCAGTCGGCAAATACATCTGGTTTGTTGACAGCGATGATTTCATAGCTCCCGGCTTGTTGTCCCGTCTTTATGAGAAGACCCGTGAAGGCCATTTGGACATGCTGATATTCAATAATGTAGCTTTTGAAGACGGCAAATGCAGGCGTTTTGTCGGATTTGATGTACCCGAATCACCGATAAAGACGGGGATAGAACTCTATCAGGATTTCTATTACAATCCGGTACTGACCAATCGCTTGATACTCCGTGACCTGCTGACAAGGCACCGTTTGCGTTATATTCCGGGGAATAAGGCAGAGGATTGTGTGCTGAATCCTCTTTGTTTTTATCATGCCAATGCTGTCTGTTCACTTCCGGTCGATGCTTATTATTATCGGATGCGCAGTCAGTCGGTGTCTCATCATGTTGATAATCAGAAAAGAATTATAGAGTCTTTATTAGAAGGGCTCGAAAGCCACAGTGACTATATGAAAGAACATCCGGCCCCTGGTTTCTGGATGAGGGTTTGTGTACACGATATACGACGGGTACACATTTGGCTGGATACTGCTTGTGGTAATAGGAAAGAGAAAAGCGGGTTCATTTGCCGGGAGAGGTCGGCTCTAAGGTCGGCGTTGAAGCGGTTGCCTTTCCGGTTGTCCATTGATTATGCTGTCTTATGCCTGGCTTCGCTTTCCCCTTTATTGATACTGGATGTGCAACGTTTTTTACGTACAATGAAACGATGGATAAAAAGATGAATACTTTTCCGCTCATAACGCTGGGAATACCTATTTATAATGCTGCGAGTCTTATAGAGCGTACATTATTGTCCGCCCTTAATCAAACGTATCCGAACATTGAATTTGTTTTTGTCGATGATAAAGGGGACAGTATGGATATAGTTCGCAGGGTAGTCGGGGAACATCCACGTGGAAGTGCTGTCCGTATTATCGACCAAGTGGTCAATCAGGGTACGGGGGCGGCACGCAATGCCATTGTGGAGAAGGCGACGGGAGAATATCTGTTTACGATGGATTGCGACGATGTTCTTATACCGGAGTGCATCGAATTACTATACAATAAGATGCAGGAACATCCGGTGGATTTTGTGGCAGCATCTTTCGTCCGGCGTGATTTGGAAGGAAAAGTGTATCCCGGTGGATGCCGGTACGCGGATACTCTGATTGCTGATGGAGATTATGCTGTGGCTAAATATCGTTACGGACGGGGACAGAATATTTTTGTAGCTACCTGGAACAAGCTCTACCGGACGGAGTTTCTGCGCAAGAACGAGGTTCGTTGTATTCCTCATTACCTGATTGATGACCCCTGGTTTACGTATCAAGTGATATTGCGGGCCCGTTCTTGCCGCTTGTTGCCGGATTGTACACTGTTCTTTACTTATAATCCTCAATCGGTGACCAGTGTGAAAGAGCGGCAAGGGTATTCCGAGTTCTTGGCAGAACAATATATCGGTACGCAGTTGTTGAAGTCCGGGTATATACACTCTTTGACTGGCGAACCCTTCTATAACGGACTGATGCTCGACATCTTGAAAATGAGCCTTTATCATGCCAACCGGGTATATGCTTCTGCATGTATTTCGCCGGAGAAGAAGCGGCAATATCTGGAAAATCTTTTATCCCGCCATTTTTTCTATCCGTCACATTGGCATTTGGATAAAAATTTGATGAAACTGCTTCCTTTTCTTCTGTTCTATATGATGCCTATGGCCGCTAAAAAGTGGATGGTTGGCTTCATGGTCAATATAAATCTGAAGGATAAGGTGAAGCGCTGGCTTCATTTTTAGCAAGTGGCATTGTTGTTCATCTATTAATAGACGGACTCACTGTCCTTTATCGGCATGTAGTAGGGAACCAGGTATTTGATGAATCCTTCGGCCACTTCCTTGTTGGGGAATCCCAGCCGATAGATGTTGAATTCTTCGTCATATTCCTTTATCGTGAGGTAGCCGCTTTGGTAAATCACGGCAATGGGATTATCCTTGAACGACTCCACGTCTGTCAGTGTCTCTGCAGTCACTCCTTCACTCGTAAGGTCGGGCAGACAGAAGTTGTTGTCTTTCAGCAGTTTCACAAGGTAGGTGGGGGTGCCGGTCTCGAACCAGTAGCTGCCGAACTCCAAGGAACGGAACGTATTCAGCAGGCTGAAGGGGTTATACAGATTGGTTCCGTTCTGGCGGAAGCGGTAGCCGTCGTACCTTTCTTTCAGTCGCAGGCAGACTTCGTCGTAGGTGATACCGTAGTTTTCGGCTATCTGGTGCAGCGGTTCTTCAAAATAGGTGTGTATCTCCTTGTCGGTCATTCCGCAGAGCGTCTGGAACTGTCGGTCCATGGAGAGGTCTATCAGGTTGTTCAGGTCGCTGAACACACTGACCTTTCCGAATTTCGTCACCCCCGTCAGAAATCCGAAGCGGATATACCGGTCTTGCGTCTTCATTACGGAGTAGAAGGCTTTGAGCGTGTTACGGTATTCGTTCTGCAGTTCTTCGTTGCCTATGGACTGGAGCATGGGTTTGTCGTATTCGTCCACGAGGATGACCACGCGCTGGCCGGTCTGCTCGTAGGCGCGGCGGATGATTCCCTTGAAGCGCAGTTCTGGGTTGACTTCGCTGGGGACAGTTCCGTAGATGCTTTCCCACTGGCAGAGGGTATCGTTCAATACATTGATAAGGCTGTTTTTCTCATCGTATTTGCTTGTGTTCAAATCCAAATGCAGTACCGGATATTTCGTCCATTCTTTTTCAAGCTGTTCCATTTCCAGTCCCTTGAACAGTTCCTGCTGCCCGTTGAAGTAGGCTTCCAGTGTGCTGATGAGCAGACTCTTTCCGAATCTCCGTGGGCGGCTCAGGAAGTAGTAGTTACTTGTATTGACCAATTGGTGAATCAATGCAGTTTTGTCTACATAGGTGTACTCACCAAGACGGATTTTCTCAAAGCTCTGTATTCCAATAGGGTACCTCATACGGCTGAACTTTGTTTGATGCGCATTTTGCTTAATTAGAACAAATGTATGAATAAAAAATGAGGTGGCAAAGCTTTTGTCATGCTTTGTCACCTCTCTTTTCTTGGTTACCACTTCTCTTTTTTTACTTCAAAACACGGGCATTGTTTCGTCCATTCCATCGGTTCCACCTCTCCGTTGTTGTTCCGGTCGGGGCTGAGGTCGCGATGTCCCGCCACTTTGGCTTCCGGATAGTCCATCAGCAAAGCGCGGACCAGTACGCGAAGCGAGTGGCGCTGCCATTCCGTGCGTGTGTCTTTGGGATTCCCATAGTGGTCCAATCCGCCTTCGTAGGCGATTCCGATAGAGTGGGCATTGTAGCCGCGGGCGTGGGCGCCGGCCCTCTCGACCGGGCGTGTGGTCAGGATTTGTCCGTCACGGCGGATGTAGAAATGATAGCCCGTGCCATCAAATCCACGTCGGCGGTGCGCGGCTTCCAGAGCTTGCCCGGTAAAGGGACGGTCCTCGCACGTGGCGCTGCAATGTATCACAATCAAGTTGATTTTTCTCATTTCTTTCTACTGTTTGCCTTTGGGGGCTGTGCGCTAAAGGGGACCACCGCTGTTCATGGCGTGTGCGCTGAATGCACCCAAAAGTGCCGAAGCTACAGCGATGATTACTTTCAGAATCTTGTCCCAGGTTGATGATTTTGTACTCATAATGGTTAATGGTTAGGGGTTAGTGATTAGGGGTAGGGGTTAGGGAACACAAGCTCATCGCTTATCGCTAACCCCTATTTTTTTATCCCAGCGGATTCTCCCCCTGGTCTCCGTCGGAACCTCCGCCATCGGGGTTATTGTCGCCGCTTCCGCCGCCGGTGCTATCCTTGTCGGCAGTTACAAGCTCGAAGACGAGGTTGTTTGCTCCGCCTTTGGTGGTGGCGTTGCTGTCGTTCACTAAGCGCAGGGTGTTGGCTACCTTGAAGCGGATGTTGACGCGCTCGATGTTTTTTACGGTGCAGTCTTTGGCCAGTTCGGTGGCACGGCACTTGAAGGTGGTGTGGAAGATTCCGAAACCGTCCAGACGGACACTGTTGCCGTCCGTCAGCGTCTGGCGCATCTGGCGTACGATGGCTTTGCCTACGTGCTCCACGTCTTCGGACGACATGGCGCCCAGGGCTTCAATGTCTTTTGCGATGCGGGCAAGGTCGAAGATTTTGGCATCTTGGGGCTTGCGTTTCAGGGTGTAGACCATGGGGGAGCTGCTGTCCCCGATTTTCTTGTGGCGCTGTGTGCGCACTACTAATGCTGTTGACATGATGGTTGATGTTTAATGGTTAATGTTTCATTCTGAAGGGGAAAGGAGGTGTCTCCGCGGCGATGGCCTCTGTTCCGTTTCGTTGATACAAAGATAGGACATGGGGCAGGGAAGAAGGGAGGTTGGGGGAGGCAGGAGGAGGTTGGAAGAGGATAAGGGAGGTTATTGTTTCTTTTGTTTTGGATTTGTGACAAATAGGAGGTATATTTGTATTCGCATAGATGTGCGTAAACTGAATAAAAAGACATGGAATATGTTGGAAAACAGTAATCAGGATATGTGCTGTTTTAGCTCGTTTTGATGAAGTGCGTGATGTGGTGGTATATGCCAATCTTGAAAACGAGGCATTGCGTGAGCATATAGACAGAGTGGGGGTGAGGATTTATGTGAAAAGTGGGGAACCTTCTAAGAAGGCTCCCCGAAGACATTGATCATAAGCTGCACCTGCGCGGGCGTGTACCGTCGGCAATAGGGGTTCATGCCCGTGGCAAGCAGGCGCTGTTCCAGCCCGGGGGCGGTGCGTATCCATTCGTTCAGCCGGTTGACGGCAGTCTGCTGGGCAATGCCCGGAAGGTAGTACATGGCGAGTTCGCCTTTCCCGTAACTGCGGACGGGGAAGCGTGGCTCTGCAAAGGAATCATTCTGTTTCATCATATTCTTTAAAGTTCAGGTTGTATGTTTTCTTTAATACGGATAACACATGATTGCACGGATAACCTGTGATTGCACAGTTTGCACATGCTTGCACGGATTCTCTTTTTCTGTCTTGTAAAGATACGGATTTTTATTCGAATAACCTGCCTTGTTCTTCATTATTTTTCAACCAATTCTCATTGTCGAACTGCGTGTTCACCGGTCCCGGTCGCTCTCCTTGGGGGGTGTGGATGATGTCTTCCTCGCAGGGCCAGTAGCGTCCGTTCAGGTGGTTGTAGACGAACTTGGCTTCGGTGTGGGCACTGCCCAAGTGTTTGAAACGGACCTTCTCGATGTAGATGGTGGCTATCTGTTTCGTGTCGTTACGGTCTACCACGAGGCAGAAGTCGGACATGTTGGCGAAGTTGGCGGAGCCGTTGATGTCGTTCATCTCGACGCGGCGCAGGGTGCCGTCCTTTTCGTTGCGGTTCACCTTGCGGGGGTGGGCCACGAGGATGACGAGGCACTGGTTGCGGGTGGCGAAGCGTCCCAGCTTGTTCAGCGTGTCGGTGATGTAGTCCATTTCCGTCTGCCCCGGTTCCAGACGTTGTTCCAGGCGGTTCATGGGGTCGATGACGAGGATGCGCACCCCTTTGCGGCGCACCACCTGGCGGGCTTTCTCCAGGATGTGGTCGATGCCGTAGCTCCCGTCGTCGGGCAGGATGTGCGACACGTTGCGGTCCAGCCAGCCCACTGCCTGCCCGTAGACGGCTTCCGTCATGCCCGGTCCGAGGGTGAAGCGGTGGCCGGTCAGCTTCTCCGCCAGCTTGTGCAGGTGGTAGGCGATGGGCATGTTTTCGGGGCTGAAGAAGGCGATTTCCCACTCGTGGCGCAGGCAGAGGCGCAGCACCAGCTCGTCGGTGAATTCGGACTTGCCGTCGCCGGGGCGTCCGGTCATCACCAGCAGGCGGCGGGGCTCGAAGGTGCAGTGTTCGTCGAAGTTGTCCCAGCCGGTGTCGGCACCCCGCTGCAGGCCGTTCTCGTAGAGGGAGCGCAGGTCGTCGCGGCAGTCTTCGGCGGTGAAGATGCCTTCCAGGGGCACTTCTTCGGCTTGCTCGATGCAGATGCGGAGGCTTTCGGCGCCGTATTTCACCAGATGCTCGTTGGCATCCTTGCAGCCCTCGCCGAAGTGCACGATGCGGCAGCGTTCCACTCCGATGCGGCGCGTGAGTTCCTGCCGGAGCGACTGCCCTGCCGGGTCCTCGTCTACGGCGATGTAGATGGCCTGCTTGTCTTCGAAGTGCGACTCCACGAAGCGGTCCAGCCACGTGAGGTTGCTCTGGGCGCCGGCGGGCACGGAGACGACGTCCTTGCGTCCGGCGGCGATGACGGCTGCCGCGTCGAACTCGCCTTCGGTGATGATGCACTCCGGGGTGCCGAGGATGCTGTCCACGTTGTAGGGGATGAGCTCGGCCCCCTTCACCATCATGAAGTGTTTCAGGGCGCTGCGGTACTTGGTGTTGACGAGCGTCCCGTTCTCGAAGTAGTTGAAGCAGATGCAGTTCTCCTCCTGGCTGCTCTCCGGGAGGCGCACCGTCTCTTCGGTGATGCGCAGGGTGCGCAGCAGCTCCTGCGGCAGGCAGCGGACGGTGGTCCAGTAGCGTTCCAGGTTCTCGGAGAGTTGCATCCGGGCAGGGTCGAAGGTGGGACGGCGGAAGTGCTGGGGCGGTGCGGAGGGCTTCCGGTGCATGTCGCGGCGCTGCTGCTTGAGGCGTTCTTCGGCGTCGTCGGGCACGTAGAGCTTGTAGCCGCAGTGGTGGCAGTAGCACAGGCCTTTGTCCAGGTCTATGGAGAGTGACTTGTTGCCTTTGTGTCCGCGGGTGTCGTTGCATTGCGGGCAGATGGTCTTGATTTTGCCGCTGATGCGGCCGCGGGTGTCAATGCCGCGTTGATGAAAATTTCTCATATGGGATTTGTTTTGTTGGACAGAAGGACGTACTTGTCTTCTCGTTTTTGTCTCTTTGTCCTTTTGTCCGGTAAATGGTTATACATGAATGGTTTCACCCCTTCCGAAGCCACACTTCGCGGGGGGAAATGCCACACTTCACGGGGTGGAATGCCACACTTGGGACGTGCTGAAGTGTGGCATCCGGGGCGCTGGGGTGTGGCATTCCGGATGCCGGAGTGTGGCGTTTCAGCCGGGTTTCTGTTTCGGCTTTTTCGATGAAGGCGGCGGGGTTTGCGACGTCCACGAACGGGTCGTTTCGTTCCAGAAGGCGGTATTGTCCGGTCGGGGTGGCGCTCCGTCGGGGATGGGGCAGCCCAGGTAGGTGCGCCGTCCGTCCACAAGCTGCTCGTAGCGGTAGGGGTCGGGAGGTGCTGTCGCCTGCTGCTTGGTGTCCAGGGAGCAGAGAGCCTCGTGCAGGGCGTGTGAGGTCCGGCTTCCGGCACTGACATAGTTGACGAAATATCCTTGCACATCACTTATTTCCAGTAGATTACCTCCTTTGCCGTAGGCTTCGATGTGTTGCTTGAATATTTTCACCGCTTCCCGGATGTGGCGTTTCAGCAGGCATCCGTAGCCGCTTTTCATGCAGGCGATGTCCAGCCAGGAGCTTTCGAGGGTGAGGTTATCCACCATTTCGCGCCATGGTCGTACGGGGTGTCCCGGGTCTTGCGACCGGTCGCTGCCATCGTCGTTGTCGTCGTCATCGTTGCCGTCGCAAGTGGTCTGCGCTCCTCCGGACGTTGACGGTGGCACTCCTCCGGCATCCGACGGCGGAAGAGGCCTATCGGCATCAGCGGCAGTTTCTTCTTCTGCTGCTGATGCTGCTGTTGTTTTTATATGATTATTTATATTCTCTTTATTATTTCCCTCTGTCGCTTTCGGTAATTCGCTGTTTTCTAGTGGATTGATTGTTTCTAGGGCTTGTTTTTCGGCGTTTTCCCTCGGTGTTTTTTGCCATTTTTCGTCATTTTTTGCCTTGGAATACGGCTTTGCCTCCCCCTTTTTTGCCGTTTTTTCGTCTTTTTTGCGTGGGGGATTCAGCTCTTTCGGCGTGAAATATCCGTCTTCCTCGAGTTCGAAGAGTCCGTATTCCCGGATAATTTTCAGGAGGTAGGCAAGCGTTACTTTCTTCCCGTCGCAATGGGGACGGAGGTATTCTTGTCGTGCGCGAGGTTCGGGCAGCATTCCCAGTTTCTCGATGATGACCCAATAGGCACCCAATCCTCTCAAGCCTTCTTTTTCTGTCAGTTGTTGCATTCTGGGGTCGCACATGGCCATCAAGGGATGTTGTAAATAGAAATTTCTTTTCATTTTAATTGTTTTTTGCAAGGAAAAGTATTGCGTAAAGCGTGGTTGCTTGTTGTTGCGACGGCGTTTTTCGTAGCGTTTTCTCTTTGTTTTATGGTGCAAAGGTAGGGATAATAAAATAGTGGTGCAGCCCGAATAGGTACGGTCTGCATACGTTGTTTTTGTTGACAAACAACAAGTTACGGTTTCTAAACTTATGGAAACCGTACTTGTCTTAATAAATGTAAATTGAAAGCTTTTTATTCTTTCTCTTGTTCAGAAACTTGTTTTATTTTTTTTATCCGGTTCTCTATGGGGATGAGTTCCTTGCTTTCCCTGAAGCTGGCTTTCCGGTCACTCTTGAAGATTGTCCGAATGACTTGTTTAATAACTTCGGCTATTACCAGTCTTTCTTCTGCATGTTTGGTTGTTCCGTTAAAACTCCAGAACTTTTGCCCATCTACGGTAAGGGCTAAATTAAATTTTTAGTCATGATTATTTGTTTTTAAAAAGATGCAAAGGTAGTCATAATATTGTATAAAGCTTATTTGTTTAGCAGCCTTTTTAGCTTGTCACGCTTTGAGATGAGGAAACGTCGTAGCCAAGGGAAAGTTTCTCCAGACTTTAGATTATAGTAGATGGATTTTGAATCGTAAATCATTTGAAAAGTTTCCGTACAGAGTACTGGCTTCTTGGTCAGACGATTGATTTCTATGGCTTGTTGTAGGGAACTTTCTACAAAAAGCATGTAGGTGGTGGATAATTTATATTCTTTGGCTTTAAATGAGGCATGGCAGTTGGCACGTTGGCGGGCTTCTTTGTTGGGCAGGTCTAGCATGACCAGTTTATCATATTTTACATGGTTTTTCTTTAACCAGGCCATGGTTTCCGGGCGGTATTTCTCTAAACGTGAAGTGACCAGCGTACCTACTTCGGTACGGGGAATGAATAAGGGTTGGGCGTTCAGTAGGAATTCGCGGTAGCGTGGTCCGTCATCATTTTCTTCGGGAGTAGGATCTACGCAAAGAACCCCGTCAATATCCAAACATGCTTTTTTCAGGATTCCATGGTTCATTATGTTCCACTGGAAGAAACGGGGATAATCCAGAATCTCAAAATGATAATCCACGCTTCTGGTATGTTCAGGCACACTGTAAATGGCACAATATTTTATTTCATAGTTGTCATTGAGAGCTTTCAGCAATGTTCGGCATTTATTTATGGCGTTTCCGGTGGCAATGCTGTCATCTACCACTAATACTTTGCGGATGTGGGTCATGTTGAAAGTTTTGCCACGTTCTCCGGTCTGATAGATGTGTCCGTTGCGGAATGAGTCCAAGTCTGTTACTGGCAGATTCAAATAGAGTGCCAGCAGGTTGGCGGGAAACATGCCACTGCGGGGGATGCCCACTATCAGGTCAAAATCACGTGGCAGTATGCTGAGATGTTGCAGGATGCAGTGGTTCAAGTCATCGATGTTGCGATAATTCATAATATTCTATTATTGAAATGCTCAATGATTCTATAAATTTTCTTCACGCTGTGCCCCCAACTGTGGGTTTCAGCGAAGGATATGCGTTGTTGTGCCAATTTTTTGTCATCGGATTCGGTTATGGCGTGGTCAATGGCAGAAAGCCACTCTTGCGGGTTCGTGGCCAAGTGCGTGTAGCCTGCAAAGATGTTGCGCATGGTGTGGGTACTGGTTGCCACGGTCGGTTTGCCCATTGCCAGATATTCGTCAATTTTCAGCGGGTAGTTGCCATCGGTGATGTCGTTTATTATTTGTGGGTTTATGCAAACGTCATAGGTGGCAATATATGCAGGCAATTCACTTGTTTTTTTTTGCCCGAGAAAATGGACGTTCTTCAGTGTGTGGATACGGTGTTGGCGGAATCCGTTATCTTCCGGTCCGGTGAACACAAAGTTGTATTCGGGGCGTTGTCTGATTATTTCATAGAGCAAATCTCCGTCCAGGCGGGTACTGTTTACAGTACCCATGTATCCGATGATGGGGTGGGGAATTCCTTTTATGTCGGCGGGTATGCCGTAGCTTCGGGAAGCATCATACAGCTCTATGTTCACTCCGGTTTCTATCGGATATGTCTCCGGATTATAGGCTAGCAATTCTGCAGCGAAGCGGCTGGAGTTCGCCAATACAATGTCTGCAGAAGCGGCCAGCTCTGGCTCGAGGCGGGTACCGTGCTTGCGCCAATAGGCTTCTCCGATGATGTAATCGCGACGGTAGTAGATGGATAGCACCGGATGAATGTATTCCTTCAGATACCGGCTGCGGTAGATGTCCGTATCAATAAGATGGATGTAGTCCTTAAAACCGAGTTGTGCAGCTTGCTGCACAATCCACCGGCCGATACGGCGGTTGTTCTGTCTGTTGAAGAAGTTGAACAAGGGAGCGGGTAGAAAGTTTACGGACAAAAGTGTGAACGGGCAGTCCAGTACCCACATGTTTTTGTTGATTTGCCGCAGGGGAGAAGCTTCTCCTTTGATGACAGACATACGGCGTATGTAGGAGGGAGCTTGCTTGTTGCCTTTCAGCCGGGTGGAATAGTCCATAGGTGTATTGATGTAGAGCACTCGGTTCTGCTTTGAAATTTCTAGCGCCGTATTCTTGATGGTGCTTCCTATTTCAATGTCCCACGTCTGCAGGCTGGTAATGATAAAGTCTTTCATACCTATGGCTTTTATTTAGGTTTCTAATGATTGTTTCTTCTGTATTTCGCGATAAATCTTCGAATATGCTTCAGCTGTATTCCTCCATGAAAAGAGTTTCACACGTTCCAGCCCATAGTCTACTTGTTTTTGATAGAAGTCCGCGTCATTTTCCAATTTAATCAGGGCATCGGCTATTTGTTGCGGTTGTTCCGGATTGATAAGAACTGCTCCTTCACCTGCCACTTCGGGCATGGCCGAAGTGTGGCTTGTAATGACGGGAGTGCCGCAAGCCATGGCTTCGAGTATGGGAATGCCGAAACTTTCGCGCAGGGAAGGGTATAAAAAGGTGAAGGCTGTATTATAAAGGGCTGCCAAATCTTGGTTGTCAATGTAGCCCGGATAAAACAACTGTTTCTTTATTTCTGTGATTTGCTCTTGCCGGAGGAGGGCGTCAATATATTCCTCTTTCAAATCGGCTATCAGCAACGGACGTTTCACAGCCGATTTTTCCAGATAGAGGGCATAAGCCTTCAGTGTGCGTGCTGCATTTTTCTTGGGGTCGGTATTGCCCAAGAAGAACAGAAAACCTTCTTGTGGGATGTATTTTTTGATGATGTTGGAGTGGGGTGTCCGAGGGATAAAGTGTTTATTGTATCCGTTGTATACAGCTGTTATCTGTTGCTCCGGCAGGTGCAACGCTTCCCGGATGCGGTTGCATTCGAAATGTGACACTGTGATTATCTTTTTACACTTCTTCAATATTCTTGGAACAACCATCCGTCGGTAGTGCCATCCCATTTCCTGATAGAGCGAAGGGCTGCGGTGCTGCCGCGGTTCCAGATAGATGATGTCATGCAATGTCAGTACCAAGGGGACCGGGCACCACAACGGAGCTGTATTGGATGTACAATGTAGCAGGTCTGCCTGCAATTGCTGTACAGTATAAGGTAATGCCACTTGCTCCCATAATGGATAAGAGGGACAATGCACTTCTATGATGCTTAGGTTCTCCGATTCTTCCAGACAGCGGTCTTCGCCCGCAGAAACCAGCACATAATAGTGGTTCCCGTCCTTACGCTTCTGCAACTCTTTTAGAGTTTCCAGAATGACAAAGTCCATTCCGTGCTTGTCACTGCGGAAGATGCGTTGAGCTTCAATCGCTATTTTCATGGTTACTGATGCTTGTTATCTTTTTCTTTTTTTTGCCGAAAAAGCGTCCTATATGGCTGAATATACTTGAGAATATCAGTATAGGCATGGCCCAAACTGCTTTACGGAAATGGCGGGCTATTTCCCCTTCGGGCATTGCCATAAGGAAGGTGACGCCAATGGCTAACAGCAGTATATACCATTTAAAGCAGAGTGTCCAGTCCAAGAAAGTCATCCCTATAGCTATGAGGACGGTAAGTCCGATAAGTAGCAGGCGAGAAGGCATAATCCACTGTACCAGTTTATTGCAATAATCCCACCGCCCTTGCAGGAAGGCAAGGGGAAGGCGCTTCAATGCCAGGAAAGTGCTGCTGTACTGGGAGGCAATCCAGCGCTGGCGCTCTTCGTTATAGCCGTACGCATTGTCCTTCTTCTTGCTGTAACAGACAATTTCTTCCAAGTATTCTGTATATATGTTTTGTTCCAGCAAAGCTACTTCCATTGCTTTGCTGAAGTCGCTTCCTTTCAATGTAGGAGCTATTTCATGGAACATCGCAAAATCAAAAGCCATCCCCGAACCGATTAGGGCTGAAGAGAATCCCAGAGTTACTTGACCCTTGCGGAATATATGGTTGTTGATTTCTTCACTGGCAGCCGTAAGGACAGCAATACTGGTATTCAGGTTCTCAGCCATACGGTGTGCCTGGATGGAATCGCATCCCGAATAATATGCATTGTTGAATAAGTCAAGTGCGTTGGGCACTACACGGTTGTCGGAGTTGAAAATAACTACCATATCATATTCGTGTGGAGAATAACGTTCCATGACCTGCTGGATAGCGTATACTTTGGTACAACTTTCCTTATCGGGCACTACAATATTGACCGGCATCTGAAGAAGTGTGATAAGATCCTCCTCGGGTAGTTGGGTGGCAGCGACCGCAATGTCATATTTCTCGCGCGGATAGTTTTGCGTGTCAAGGAAAGTGTTGATACTGCTGATAACCTCTTTGCCGTCACGCAGGACGGTGAATACAACAAGAAAACGGTGTTGTATATTTGCATGGGGATAGGGATTCTTGTACTTTCTCAGAGAAGCGAGAGAATAGATGAACAAATAGGCAATGGGGAGCAGGAAAATCAAAAACAAGATAGCATCTCCCATTTGCAGGGCATTGTTGTTTTCGTCCATCCACCAGTCCGGATTGAATATGGAAAAGATTTCGTTCATATAGTTACTGTTTATTATTTCGTTAATAATTGTCGTTTCTCTTCGAGGAGTTGCTTGTCAATATAAGGACTATTGACGATACATGCAAAGAATGTCCATAGGATAAATTGCGTATTGGGCTGTCCGAAAAACTGATTTCCGTATGCACTTAACATTAATCCAAATAGTCCGCATATAAAAGCGGTAAGTATACCTCGAAATTCTGTATTCCTCACTTTGAACATGATGAGATAACATCCCCAAAACAGACAAATTAATAATACGGCAATATGCAATATAAGTCCCACAATGCCGGTTTGTACCCATATTTTGACATAATATGAATCTACCGGGAAGGTTGTGATATATCGGTTTCCATATTTCCGCGCTTCTACTCCGGCCAATCCTATTCCCTCGCCGAACGGCCTGTCTTTCATGTACTCGGCCATCTTCTTCTGGTTCTCAATACGTACATTGAAGGATGCGTCCTGGGTGGGTTTAAAGGCAGTTCTCATACGGCTGATCATAGCATTGCTTTCACCGATATAGGTGAAGGCAAAGAAAATGTATATTCCGATTCCTACTATGGCACTTGCCAATGTGAACTTTATACTTTTATTGATTAGGCAGAAAAGGACTAATCCTCCTAATGGGACAATCATTGCACCGCGTGTGCCGGACATGAATAGCCCGATAACTCCCATTATAGCGATTGCCAGATAGAACCAACGTATTTTTTCCCCTTTGGTATAAAAAAAGATGATGCTGTATACCAGTGCTATATTGCCCATGTTTGAACCATGATTGCCCGCATCGGTAAATGTAGAGAAATATCGGATACCGGTGCGGAGAAGGTGGGTACGGTAACTTTCGGATGAATAGAGCCAGGTTGTCTCATACTGGTCCCAGCCTATGTATCTTTGTATCATTAGCTTGATAAATGATATGGTTGTAAATATGGCTATAATCATTATCAATGCCTTTACTAATTTAAAACGCGTAAAGAAAGCTGTCAGCAGGATGATGAATATCAGTGTGGCAGGATACATGGCTCTGGAGTTTACCCATGCCTCTGTCAATCCGTTGGGATTGACTATTTCCAGAAAACAAAAGACAAACCAAATAGCGTAAGCTACCGTAACCACATTGAAAGAACGTCTCCACTTGATGTCTTTGGAATAAGGGGAATGCAATATCATGCAAAATAGAAAGAATAACATTCCGATGTCCAAGAGTATGCTGATGCCGTTGACTCGGATAAAGGTGCGATAAATGACTCCCCAGAAATAGCAGAGCGTTCCATAAGTGATAAGTGCAATCAAAGGACGTTTTATCGACAATATAATATAAATTATGGCAATGGGGATGAGGACAACAAGAAATGCCTTCAGCAATTGGTCATTTAGTGCATGATAGGCTATAGCCGCCAGACCGATAAAAAGCACGGCGGATAAAGCTATTTGTGGAGATATGTGTCTTGTTGCAATTCCCATATTTCTGGTCATTATTTAACGGCTGCTGGTTTTGAAGTCAGGCCTAATTGTGCCAATCGGCTGAAGAAGGAGTGTACCGGAGTCTTCGGAGGCAGTTCTCCGGTGAAGGCTTCTACAACTTCACGGTCGGCATTGTTCAGATAAAGGAATAATGGAGTGTCTGCCAGTTCGTCTTTCAACGGTTTTAAACGATTGTCGTCATCCTTACCCCACAAACGGCAGGCATTGGCTATCAATAGATTAAAATCCGCTTTTTTCAGAACGGGTATAGGCAGTGATGCTACATTGACGGAAGGGTATTCTACCAGTATGACATCCGGTATTTCTTCTGCTTCATTTAATTGCCAAAAATCGGAAAGTTCTTGAGCCTGTACATATATTTTGTCTTTTATTTCAAAATCATGGTTATGTTCTACAAGGCGTACCCGAATACCTTCCGATTCCCAGTACTGGATAAAGTATTTGGCAAGAAATGATTTACCTTCGCGGGCGTTCATGCTGAGCAGATTTATTATAGTGGGACGTCCGGGCTGCAAATAGTTATTTAATTGACGACAACTGTATGCGGCTGCCAAACGGTTGCATGCCTTAAGGAAACCACGATATTTTAAATTGCTGATACCGTTGAAGGCAGCAATAACAGGTAATCCCGTCAGACGTTTGCTGCGTATGGGGTCGCGAAGGGTACGGTCCAGTAACTCGATGAGCAGGAAGTAGGCGGTAATAAATATCAGGCTGCCAAAGAATGCTGCTATAATAATAACGGCTCTTTTTCGACCGTTATCTGTCAACGGATAATTGGGATCTGAAATAATCTGTAGGTTAGCGGTGGTCATTTTTATATTTTGCAAACGCAAGTGTGCATCTGCCAATCCTTTTAACTGCTGGCGATAGGTATCTTCGGCAATGCCTATGGCACGTTCTTTTCGTTTTACTTGGGTACCTATAGGAGAGAAATGAGCGTATTCGTTGATGATATCAATTTGGCGATTTGAAAGTACCTGCAATTCTGCTTTAGCTTTTGCTTCGTTAATACAAGCCATAAGCCATTCATCCACCATGTTTTTAATACCTACTCCTTCCTTGGAAAAACTATATTCGTTCAAATTGTCGGAAAGATGGCTGATTTTCTCTTCCGCCTTTTTAAGATTTTCTTTTTCTTTGAGGAGCTTTTCACTGCTCTGTTGGCTTTTCTCTGTTGTGAAAATTTCATGCTCCATAATACTCTGATTCAAATTGCTGACTTTCTCCAACTCTTGCAGCAGATTTGTATTGGTACGGATTATTTTGGCACGAATGTCCATTTTCTCTTCCAACATCTTGCGTAATGCCACAGCACTCTCATAAGTACGTTGAGAGGCCTCTATGCGGTCATCAGCAGCATATTTGGTCAGAGCCAATGCTTTCGATTGCTCGTTATAGTTGATGACTTGCTCCTTAACGCTGTAATCAGTTAAATCATCTTCTTCTCTTGTCAAAAGGGCTTTAGCTTTTCTGACTTCCTCCTCAAAATAGGCAATGACATTGTTTGTGGCACTGAAACGCAGAATTTCATAAGCTTTCATTAATTCGTCCTCCAGTATCTTGACCGTATTTTGGGCAATACCCGGATCGGTAGTTGTGTAATTGATTTCTATCAAGTCGCTGGTTCCCAACCGCTTTACGTCAATCGTGTTCAATGCTGCATAGCTGTAGTAGGCAGTGGGACGGCTGAAGATTGCATAAATATAATTCTGTCCACTTTCCTTGCGATATTTTGTGAGGTTTTCTGTTGTTTTGTCTACAGACGAACGATTGACTAAGGCAAGAACCTCTTTGGGAGTGGCCTGAATGAGTTGGCGATAATGTTTGGCTTGAATATACATATTGTCTTTCCATTCATCGCCATGGACCAAGTTGGTGGCGAGCAGACGGATGGAAACTTTTTCCAATGTACTTTTGGATTTGGCAATATTGATGATATTGTCAAAGGTACTATTTATATTCAACAATTCTGTTCCATCCAGATTGGTGCTGTTGGTTATACCAGCATAGAGACTGCTATTTACCGTATAGTTGAAGGGAAGGAACTGGGTAAAATAGATTACCAATGCGGTAACTATGAGACTTCCCCACAGCAACCAATAACGGATGCGGTAAAAGAATTGGGTTAAAAATTGTACTATATCCATAAAGAGTTATTTATCTTTAATGACCTTTACATTTGTCAACATTTCTAGTAGAACGATAGAGTTGTGCAAAGCTACCCGGGCCTGCTCATAAGAAACAACGGCGCCGGAACGGCGGGCACGTTCTAGAGACAATGAGATTATGTCAATAGTGCCTTGTATGAAATTATTCTCTGAAATCTTCATTTGTGCATTGTATAATGCAGCCGATTCGGCCTTCGCTTTGATGGTTGCCAGTTGTTCGGTAACTGCATTATAGGCTTCCAACACTCTCAGCTTTCGTTGTTCCATCACTTCTTCTTGTGAATATTGGAGTTGTTCTATTTGATAACGGTAATCTTTGAGCTTTAACGGACGATTGAACAATTCTCCTAAACTGATACCGACACTGGCGCCTACGTTAAAATTATGTTGGGCACTTGACATCGTTGTTTGGTACATTGGGGTGAATTCATCGCTAGCATTACCAATCACATTATATCGTCCGTAAGAATAATTCCCGTTGAATCGGAAATAATTCCACCAATTCCGCTTTTGCAGGCGGTATTGGTTTCTGACTTGTTCTACTTGTGATTGGGCACGCTTTACCGTTGCATTTTCTATCACAGCATCCAAAAAAACAGAAAGGGGAGGAAGCTCTAATTTGTCTATTTCCGTAGGCATACTTGAAGTTATCAGACCAACTGTACTGATATTTGTTTTTTCATCTTCGGCTTTTAAGGCTTCCAATATCTTGATGCGCTCCTCCCGTGTCAACTCCTGCTGCGCAGCCACAGACAAAGGTACCCCCAACAATCCTAAGAGGATTACACTGTAAATGATGGACGTGATATATCTTTTTATCATCTCTAAAGCCATATAATTCCTGTTATCTTTATTTTTATACATTCTCTTTCTGCACAAACGCTGTCAGCGTCTTGCACAATATCTTCATGTCCAGCCAGAATGAAAATTCTTTGGTATATTTAATGTCCAGTTGCTTGCGCTCCTCGGCAGACATTTTTCCGGCGCCGCCTCGTTTCTCCACTTGCCACAGCCCTGTCAGTCCGGCGGGGGCCATGAAGCGCTCGATATATGCGTCGCTGGTCAGCAGTTCTGCTTCGTAGAGGGGCAGGGGGCGGTTGCCTACAATACTCATATCGCCCTTGAGGACGTTGAACAGTTGCGGCAGCTCGTCAATACTGTATTTCCGGATGAAACGGCCTACGCGGGTGACGCGGGGATCGTTTTCTATTTTTATAAATGTATTTTGCTTCTCTTGAGCTTTCTTTTTTAGAAAATCTTCTTCGGTGATGACAAAATCATCCGAAATGAGCAATGAAGCCTCTTCTTCAGAAGTGCCTGTCAGGTCGTCGAAACGAATGTCCGGTTGTTCGTCCGTCAACGTTTCTTCTATCCTATACTGATTGAGGGCATTCAACTCTTTCAGGCGCTTGTCTGCATTGGTGTACATGGAACGGAACTTCAGAAAATTGAATATCTGATAGTTGCTTCCCACGCGCTGGGATTTGTAAATCACTTTACCTTTACTCTCCATGCGGATAGCTATTGCTGTGGCAATGAGTAGCGGAGAAAGCACAATGAGTACTGCACACGCAAACAGTATATCGAAGATACGTTTCCACATAGGCAGGTGGAAGGTATTGAATATCTTGCGGTGCGACTGGCTGAACTCTTGTAGCTTATGTTCTTTGCGCAGTTGGAGAAATTTTGTCATCTGCCGGATGCTCTCTTCATCAGCTTGGGGGGGGAGGGTATTGTTGACCCCTGCCTGCAAATAAACCTTGCGGCTTTCTGTCTGCAGCCCCGGAGTGATGAGGATGATATAGACGCGCGGGAAACGTTTGTGCAGGAAGCTAATGTCTTGGCTGTCTTTTAGAGGTTCGTTCTGCTCGTAAAGAATGGAAGTGTTATATCGCTCGCGTATGCTGTCGATGACCTTTGCTGCCTTGTTGCTGGAGGAAACAGCCATGAACATGCCTCCTGTCACTTTGCTCAAGTGATTGATGGTGGACCGGTCATTACCTATGTAAATATAATATAACATATCCATTTGTTGTGTGTGTTAGAGGTATTTCTTGATACGGGCTTTCAGTTCCATAGGGTTGAAGGGTTTCAGAATGAAGTCTTCAGCTCCGGCTTCAAGCAGGTTGATGCGTTCGGTGGTACTCTCTTCGCTGGAAAGCATAACGACCGGGATGTGTCTGAAAAGTGCGTTTCCCTTCAGGTAGTGCAGGAATTCACTGCCGTTCATTCTGGGCATGCGGATGTCTGAAATGATGAGAGCAGGTTCATTCCCTTCATTCAACCATTCTATCGCCCGGAGGGGATCTTCAAAATATACCAGTTCGTTTTCTTTACCTAAATACACCGAGAGTACCTTGCCTATGGCAGGTTTGTCATCTACAAATAATATTTTCTTCATTGTTTATGCTAATTGTTTGCTGTTTTTCATATTATCTATATACATTTGCTTTCACCGGATTTGTGTACCAATCCTGATGGCTGCTGCGATTCTTTGCCCAATAAATGAAATCCGGATAGGCGCTGGCCGTAGGGTTGTCTGTACGTGAAATGTTGATAGTCTCTATCGGATAACGGAATCCGTAAGGTACGCAGATAGCCCATGTGTTGTTACCTGCCAAATCAAGATTTTCCTGTTGTACGGTTCCGGCAGCGGTGGCTCCATATCCCCAGAACTCGTAGAGGTGGACTTCCATGCGCTGCTGCATACTTTTATATTGGTAACAGATGAAGAAATCGAGGTTGTCTTTGGAAAACAGGGGTTCGGTCTTCGTCTGGTCTGCCAGTTCAATGATTATTTCATAGGTATACATATTGGCTGTGATACTGGTTCCTCCGGTATTAATCATAGTTCCGGGGCTTCTACCGAATACGTTGTGTACTTCACCCGCAATAGGGATAACGACACTGGGATCCCCATCTTCCATGTGTGTGCCACTGTTGTAGTTAAACAGACTGTACGGGTCGTCGAACGATGTCTGGAATCGTCTGTCGGCTCCTCCGGTGGTAATTTCTTTAATGTCGGATTTGCTGATACCTACTATACGAAGGCCTACACCAAGAGCTTTGGACGCTCCGGCAGCAGCAAGGGTCACATCGAGCTGGATGCGCTTGATGTGGTTTGTCTTTCCCTCAGTATGAAGAATTGTTTCTACGTCTAAAACCACGTCGTTGAAGTCATAGTCGCCTACCAACGGAAAATTATCCTCGAACACGTATGTATAAGGGATAGGGTCGGTAGGTGTCTCTGAGCCGGAGTCGCTGGGAGTGTTGCCTTCACCGGTACAGTCTCCGGCAGGAATGGTGATGGGGGATTCTCCCCATTTGGATATGGTTCCTTCGGTGTTCTTGATGGCATCAAGGAATTTGGCTTCCCACCAGATGTCCTCGGTGATATCATCGTCAATTTCTTTCACTTCATAATGAATGTTTCCCTGGCTGGAGAAATTCCCTATATCTTCAATTTTATTGATTTTTACCAGTGCATATTCATTGTTTGGACCCATAAATTGTGCTTGTGACAATTCTGCTTCATCAAGTACGGTTATCATGGAGTTGTCACCCATCGTGATTTGGGTGTTGTAATTGTTGCTATGGTCCCCGAAATCCTCTATCTCTGCAGAAGAGGTGTCTCCCATGTTCAGTGTGCCTACAAATTCTTCCGCATATAGATAGCATCCGTTGTCTATAGTGATGTTGCTGTCGGTTTTCCCGATATAGGCTTTGCCCTGGTTGATGAATTTGCATCCGCTGTCGAAATTCATTTCATCGACACGTACGGTACCGCAATTATAGAATGCTCCTCCCTGGCTGACATGGAAATCATCTATTTCCATAGTGCCGGCATTGTAGTTGTAGCTGCCTCCGGATGCATTGGTCAATTCGATGTCGTTCCCTTTGATGGTTCCACCCGCGTAGACGATAAACCGGCTGGATTGCACTAAAGTGAAGGTGTGCTCGTCCGGTATCACGATTTCCCCTCCGTCAATCACATAGAATTCGAAGCCTCGTTCAACGGTCATGTTGTTTCCATTGGGTTCCCAGCTGCCTTCAATGATGATGATGGCCGGATTGTCACTTCCCATGCCGTCCTTGCTGATTTTATTCCTATATATATTGTCTTTGGAGATTTTGTAGGCTTTTCCGTTTTGAAAATCGGTATTCGGCCTTATTTCTTCGGCACTTGATAGCATTGCGGTGATTTCCGCCTCGGACTTTTCCGGTGAATAGGTCTCGATGCTGACACTGCGTGTCCATGCGGCACGTGTAGTTGCAGGGGAACTGCCGAAAGCGGCGTGGAGCTGACCGTTTTGGATGGATACGTATTTTACTATGTTGCGGCTGTGTGCATCGGTGCGGCACACAAAAGCGCTCGTCAGCACAGAAGGGCAGTCCATGACGGTAGTAAATACTGTTGTATTATTGGCAGTGCCTTCTGCCAGCAGTTTGGCAGATGACCGGCTGATTAAGGGGTTCTTGTCGTAAATACGTATGGTATAGTCGATGCCGGTATCTTCGGATACAGAAACATTGACCCGGACCTGCTGAGTCATTTTCCAATCCATAGCCGGGTCTATGTTCTTGACCGGAAACCTATCCTGATAGGCTGCTTTCACTTTTTCGGGGTTAAAAACATCGTCTTTACAACCCTGCAGCAGTATGCCTACTGTAAGAATAACAAGCGGCAGAAAGCGTTTGTATAGGGTATTTTCTCCCATATTTTACATTTGTTTTGCTTGATTGTAAGCAAAAGTACGTTTATTTAAACTAATAAGCTTTATTAATGGGGGATAAAAGCGTGTTGGTTAACGCTTTTTAACGATTTTGCATGGATAGATAATGCAAGTTTGTCTTGAAAATTATCAATATTACTAAATGCCCTCTGTATTGCCGCTTTACTAAATCTTGGTGATTTCTCCTGCCAGGTCGGAATTCATGCGGTGGCGGATTTCGGCTTGGTCCAGTCCATGCCCCAGGAGGAACATGAGTTTGGTGACGGCACATTCGGGGGTACTGTCATAGCCGCTGATGACACCTGCCTGGAGAAGTTGCAGACCGGTTTCGTAACGTCCCATCTCGACGGCGCCACTTTGGCATTGGGTGATGTTGACGATGACAATGCCACGTTCGCTGGCTTCTTTCAGCTGGCGGATGAACCATTCTTTCTGGGGGGCATTGCCGGAACCGAAGGTCTTGAGGACAACAGCTTTCAGGCCGGGAACATGGAGCACGGAGTTGATGATGCTTTCCTGGATGCCGGGAAAGAGGGTGAGCACTACGACATTGGTGTCGAAAAGGTAGTGCGGCTTCATGGGGCGTGACGGGTCGGGACGGTGGATGAGGTGCTCGTTATAACGGATATGGATGCCTGCCTTTGCCAGTGCGGGATAGTTGAAGGAGCGGAAAGCATTGAAATTCTCGGCATTGATTTTGGTGGTACGGTTGCCCCGCATCAGCTCGTTCTCGAAGAAGATGCACACTTCAGGGACGATAGGAGTACCGTCCGGATGCTTGGCGGCGGCTATTTCAATGGCGGTGATGAGGTTCTCTTTCCCGTCGGTGCGCAGGGTGCCGATGGGAAGCTGGGAACCGGTGAGGATGACCGGCTTGGAAAGGTTCTCGAGCATGAAACTGAGGGCGGAGGCTGTATAGGCCATCGTATCGGTACCGTGCAGGATGACGAAGCCGTCGAAATTGTCGTAGTTGTAGTTGATGATTTTTACAATCTTTGCCCAGAGGGAAGGCTCCATGTCGGAAGAGTCGATCGGTGGGTCGAACTGATAGGAAGAGATGCGGTAGTTGAAGCGCTTCAGTTCGGGAACATGCTGTAGCAGTTGGTCGAAGTTGAAGTTCTCAAGCGCACCGGTCTCGGGATTTTCTATCATTCCGATAGTTCCGCCAGTGTAAATCAATAGTACGGAAGGGCAATCGACTTTCATGATATTCGTATTAGAGCTTTTTTCGGGTACAAAGATAGTGAAATATGAGATGGGGAGAAAATAAAAGAGACAAGTCTTTGCAGATTTTGTCTCTTTTATTTTTTCATTGCGAAAAATATATTGTATGAAATTTGAATAAGCTCACTGTTTCAAATCTTCCTTCAACTGCCTGATAGCCTTTTCCGCATCTCCTTCCTTCTCGTTGAGCAGCGTGACGAAGCGGCTGCCGATGATGGCACCGGATGAGTGGGCGCAAGCGGCATCGAATGTCTGCTTGTTGCTGATGCCGAAGCCTACCATGCGTGGATTGCGCAGGTTCATATCCTCTATCTTCTTGAAGTAGGCTTGCTTCCGGGTGTCGAAGTCTTTCTGGGCACCGGTGGTAGCGGCACTGGACACCAGATAGATGAAGCCGTCGGTGTGGGCGTCTATTTCGCGGACGCGGGCTTCGCTGGTTTCGGGGGTAATGAGCATGATGACACGGATGTCATACTTCGAGGCGATGGCTTTGTAACTCTCTTCGTAATCGCGGAAAGGGAGGTCGGGAATGATGACGCCATCGATGCCGCATTCCACGCACTTCTGGCAGAAGGCTTCGAAGCCGAACTGCATGATGGGATTGAGGTATCCCATAAGGACAAGCGGGATGCGGACATCGCGACGGATGTCGCGCAATTGTTCGAAAAGCAGACGGAGGGACATGCCGTTATGCAGGGCGCGGGTGGCGGCATTCTGGATGACAATGCCGTCGGCCATGGGGTCACTGAACGGAATTCCGATTTCAATCATGCTGACTCCGTTTCTTTCGAGGGCACGGATAACGTCGGCTGTACCGTCGAGGGTGGGACAGCCTGCACAAAAGTAAATGGACAGCAGATTCTTGGGGCTGTCCTGGAAAAGTTGGTTAATGCGGTTCAACATACTATTTCTATTTACAATTTTACAATTTACAATTTACTATTTGGCTGCGCAATATATGCTGCATGGTACGATTTACAATTTTACGATTTACAATTTTACAATTTACTATTTACTATTTACTATTTACCATGTACAATGTACAATTTGCCATGTGGCGTATATTGCGCAGCCAAATAGTAAATAGTAAATCGTCAAATCGTACCTCCCTTGAGTTCTTTCAGGAAGTTTGCGATGCGTTCCACATCCTTTATTCCCGGTGCCGTTTCGAAGCGGCTGTTGATGTCGATACCTGCGAAATAGGGATGGCGGAACTCCCGGAGGGCTTTTACGCTGTAGGGGTTGATGCCACCGCTGAGCAGGAACGGGGTGGGACCGTTGTAGCGGTGCAGGAGGTTCCAGTCGAACTGGTTGCCGGAACCGCCGTACTGCGGGGTCTTGGTGTCGAAGAGGTAATAGTCGCACAGACCATTGTAGGCAGATACGGAAAGCAGGTCCTTGGGCAGCAAGATGGAGAAAGCCTTGATGAGGTGCAGGCCTGCATTGCGCAGGGAACGGCAGTACTCGGGAGCCTCATTGCCATGCAGCTGGATGTAGTCCAGGCTGAAACGGTCGGCATACATCAGGATGTTTTCCTTACTTTCGTTGACAAAGACACCGACACGCTTGGCGCAGGCTGGCAGATACCCGGGCATTTGGCACAGACAACGGGGAGATTTGGGGTAGAAGATAAAACCAATCATATCTACACCTTGCAGTTCTACATTGCGGATGTTTTCTGCTTCGGTCATTCCGCATACTTTGATGAGAGGAGACATTTTATTTACGATTTACAATTTACTATTTACAATTTGGCTGCGCGATGTAACGCTGTATGAGAGACTTTTGTATTTACAATTATCAACTTTCAACTTTTAATTATCAATTAAGAGACTGTCTTGGATGAACTCTTTCAGGGTTTCGCCCGGATTGGCTGTTTTCATGAAGGTTTCGCCGATGAGGAAACCGCGGAAGCCGGCGGCACGCAGGCGGCAGATGGTTTCGGGGTCGGAGATGCCGCTTTCGGAGACAAGGAGCGGGGATGCCGGTCCGTGGGTGGCTTCGCGCAGTTGCCGGGCTATCCGGAAGGAGTTTTCCACATCGGTGACGAAAGAGCCGAGGTTGCGGTTGTTGACACCCACCATGTCGACCTCCTTATTTATATAGGAGAGTTCCGAAGGGCTGTGGATTTCGAGCAATACCTCCAGCCCGAGTTCGTGGGCTTGGGCGGTGAGGGTGCTGCACTGCTCCGGACTGAGGCAGGAGGCAATGAGCAATACGGCATCGGCACCTACAATGCAGGCTTGCAGAAGCTGGTACTCGTCGATGATGAAGTCTTTGCGCAGGATGGGGATGCGGACGAGCGGACGGGCCGTGCGGATGTCGCGCAGCGTACCGCCGAAGAACCTCTCATCCGTCAGGATGGAGAGGGCGGCGGCGCCGGCGGCTTCGTAGGAGGCGGGTATTTCCTCTGCTTGGGCAGCCTCGTTTATCCAGCCTTTAGAGGGTGAACGGCGTTTGAACTCGGAGATGATTCCTGTAGGAGAAGCGGCAAGGGCCTGCTTCATGCTGCGGCGGTGGGCCGCATTCTCCCGGATGATGATTCCGGCTTGCTCCTGCAACTGTTCCGGAGAGACGGTCTGCTTTTGCAGTTCAATCTCTGTTTGCTTATGGGCGATGATTTCGGACAGTATATCTTTCATTGCTTCATTTATTAATCTCGATAAATTTTTTCAGTGTCGCCAGCGCCCGTCCGCTATCCAGCGATTCGCGTGCGATGGCGATGCACTCTTCAATCTCTTTCTGCGGCTCCATCACCTGGATGGCAAAGGCGGCGTTGACAATGACGCATTGCGTTTGTGCAGGTGTGGCATGCCCCGTAAGGATATTGTCGAAGATGCGGGCGGCATCTTCCTTGCATGCGCCGCCGAAGAGTTCTTCGGGACGGGCATCCTTGAAGCCGAGAGCCTGCGGACGGTAGATGCGCTCGTAGCTGCGGGTCATCACCTTGAACTCGTCCGTCAGGGAGATTTCGTCGTAGCTGTCGAGGCTGTTGACCACGGCAAAGTCAATGCCGAGTTTATAGAATACGTTGGTGTATAGGCGCATCTGCGAGAGGTCTGCCACACCGAGCAGCTGGTATGCCGGACAGCATGGATTCACCAACGGGCCGAGCAGATTGAACAAGGTGCGCACTCCCAACGTCTTGCGTACGGGACCGACAAACTTCATCGCCGGATTGAAAAGCTGGGCATGAAGGTAAGCGATGTTGCACTCCTCCATGCTGCGTTTCAGCGTGTCGGGGTTGTTGGTGAAGCGTACGCCGTGCTGCTCGATGACATTGCTGGCTCCGCTCACGGAAGTGGCTCCGTAGTTGCCGTGCTTGGCAACCTTGTAGCCGGCTCCCGCCACCACGAAGCAAGCGCAGGTGGAGATGTTGAAGGTGTTCTTTCCGTCGCCGCCCGTACCTACAATGTCGATGGGGCGATAGGGGGCGAAGTCGATGGGAAGGCGTGTCTCCATCAGTGCTTCGCGGAAACCGATAAGCTCGTCCACAGTGATGCTCCGCATCTGGAAGGCAGTGAGCAAGGCTGCTATCTGCGCCTCAGGATACATTTCCTTGGTGATGTTGAGGAGGATTTGTTTGGTTTCCTCCGACGTGAGCTCTTCGTGATTGAAGAGACGGGTGAGTATTGCTTTCATCTTTTTATTTACGATTTGACGATTTACGATTTGACGATTGAATTTACTCTTTTTCTGAAGTGCCTCATTTGAAAAGCCAGTTTTTTACGATTGTTTTTCCGTCGGGTGTCAGTACCGATTCAGGATGGAACTGGATGCCGTGTATGTCATATTCCCGATGTTTCAGCGCCATGATTTGTCCTTCGGGGCTGATGGCGGTAATGGCCAGCGCTTCGGGAAAGTCCTCCGTATCGACCACCCAGGAGTGGTATCGTCCGACGGGAATCCTATTGGGTAAACCGCAGAAGATATAGTCTTCTTCGAGAGAAATACCTTCATAATCCTTTCCCCCCAATCCTTCATCACTAATCCCTAATCCTTCCTCCCTCGTCCCTAATCCCTCACTCCTAATCCTTATCTCCGTCTGTACCCCATGGAATACCTCTTTCAGATTGACCAGCTTTCCGCCGAACGCTTGTCCGATGGCTTGTTCGCCCAGACAGACACCGAGTATGGGTTTCCGTCCGGCATAGGTACGGATGACATCCAGCAACAGTCCGGCTTCCTCGGGGACACCGGGGCCGGGTGAGAGGATGATTTTATCGTATGGCTCCAATTCTTCGAGCCGGAATTTATCGTTGCGCAGCACATCCACTTCTGCGCCAAGCTCTTTCACCAGATGGGCAAGGTTGTAGGTGAAGGAGTCGTAATTGTCTATGATAACTGTTTTCATCTTTTGTATTTACAATCTATTTTATTTACTATTTGACGATTTACGATGTACGATTGAAGTTACTTTATTTACGATGTACGATTTGGCTGCGCAATGTACGCCGCATGGCAAATCGTACATCGTAAATCGTCAAATCGTACATAAACTCACATTTTTTCTGCCATCTCAATCGCCTTTTTCAGTGCGCCGAGCTTGTTGTTCACCTCTTGCAGTTCGTACTCGTCGTTGCTCTTGGCTACGATACCGCCGCCTGCCTGGAACCAGAGGACACCGTTGCGGCTGACAAAAGTACGAATCGTAATTGCCTGGTTCAGCGAGCCGTTCAGTCCGATGAAACCGATGCAGCCGCCGTAGGCTCCACGGTTGTGCGGTTCCAGCTGGCTGATGAGTTGCATGGCGCGTACCTTGGGGGCGCCGCTCAGGGTACCGGCAGGGAAGGTGTCGATGAAGGCCTTGACGGGGTCGGCCTCTTCGCGGAGCGTTCCGCTGACACGGCTGACGAGGTGGATGACATGGCTGTAATACTGCATCTCCTTATAGAAGTCCACCTTTACATCGTGGCAGTTGCGGGAGAGGTCGTTGCGGGCAAGGTCCACAAGCATCACGTGTTCGGCGTTCTCTTTGGGGTCGTCGTGCAGGTACCGGGCATTGAGGGCGTCCTGCTCTGCATCGCCGGTGCGCTTCGTGGTTCCGGCAATGGGGTCGATATAGGCATGGCGGCCTTCGATGCGGCAATGGGTTTCGGGAGACGAGCCGAAAATGCGGAAGCCCCCGAAGTCGAAATAGAACAGATAGGGAGAAGGGTTGATGCTGCGCAGGGCACGGTAGAGCTTGAAGTCATCGCCCGTGAAACGCTGCTCGAACCGGCGGGAGAGGACTATCTGGAAAACGTCGCCGCGCAGACAGTGGGCGATGCCCCGGCGGATATTCGCCTTGTGCTCCTCGTCCGTAAGCGGAGAGGTGGTGGGGCCGATGGCGCGGAAATCATAGGCGGTGTAGTTGCGGTTATGGATGGCCTTCTGCACCTGGTCCAGTTCGCTGGTCTCGCCGGGCGCCAGCATCTCGAGGAGCAGCATCTCATTCTTGAAGTCGTTGAAGACGATGAGGTACTTATATAATATGTACAGCATGTCCGGCGCATCGTTGGTAGCTTCGCGGCTGTCCTTCACGGGGATATTCTCGAAGTAGCGGACAGCATTGAAGGAGGTGTATCCGTAGAGTCCGCAGTAATTGCTGTATTCGCCCTCCACGCGGAAGCGGGCGCGGAAATCGTTCAAGGCATTCTCCACCCGGTATGCATCGGTTATGGGATGCTCTTCGCGGCTGTCGTCCGGCAGGCGGAAGATAGCCGTGCCGTGGTCTATGCTGACACTAGCCAGCGGACACAGAGCGATGAACGAACGGTTGTTCTCACTGCCGTGATAGTCGGAACTCTCCATAAGTGCGCTCTGCGGAAAGATGTCACGCACCTTCAGATACGTGCTCACCGGCGTATGCAAGTCACCGAGCATGGTGCGGCTGATTGTTTTATAATCATATTGTTTCATTGTATCTTGTATTTTATTTCATTGTATCTCGTATTTTCAAATAACTCATCACTTATAACTCATCACTCATCACTCAAATACGTCTCTATATCCTTATCCCCCCGTCCCGACACCGTCAGCACCACCACGTCCGTCGGCTTGAACTTCATCTTCTCCAGCGCACCCAGTGCGTGGGCACTTTCCAATGCGGGGATGATGCCTTCGAGCCGGGTCAGTTCGTAGGCGGCGCGGATGGCTTCATCGTCGTTGACGGCGAGGACGATGGCACGTTTCTGCTTGGCAAGGTTGGCGTGCATGGGGCCGATGCCCGGATAGTCCAGTCCGGCAGAGATGGAATAGGGCTCTTCTATCTGTCCGTCCTCGTTCTGGATGACGTAGGTGCGCGAGCCGTGGATGATGCCCATCTTGCCGAGGGCGATGGTGGCGGCTGTCATTCCCGTTTCAATGCCTTTTCCTCCGGCTTCGGCGAGGACGATTTGCACGTGCGGGTCGTTGACGTAGTGATAGATGGTGCCGGCTGCATTGCTTCCTCCGCCTACGCAGGCGATGAGGTAGTCGGGGCATTCGCGTCCCTCGTGTTCAAGGAGCTGCTTCCTTATTTCTTCGCTGATGACAGACTGCAGGCGTGCCACCATGTCGGGGTAGGGATGCGGGCCGACGGTGGAACCTATCACGTAGTAGGTGTCCGACGGATGGCAGCACCAGTCGCGGATGGCTTCGTTGGTGGCGTCCTTCAACGTCATATTACCACTGGTGACGGGAACGACGGTGGCGCCGAGCATCTTCATCTTCTCCACATTGACGCGCTGGCGCTCTACGTCGGTCTTACCCATGTAGACGATGCATTCCATGTTCATCAAGGCGCAGACGGTGGCTGTGGCCACACCGTGCTGTCCGGCTCCGGTTTCGGCGATGATGCGGCGCTTGCCCATGCGGCGTGCCAGCAACACCTGCCCGATGCTGTTGTTGATTTTGTGGGCACCGGTGTGGTTCAGGTCTTCACGCTTGAGGTAAATCCGGCAACCGTACTTCTCGGACAAGCGGTGTGCCAAGTAGAGTGGGGAAGGGCGTCCCACGTAGTCGCGCAGCAACTGGTCGTATTCACGCTTGAAGTCCTCACTTTGCAGCACCTTGAGGTAGGTGTTCTGCAACTCTTCTACACATTTGTGGAGGATTTCGGGAACGTATGCCCCGCCGAACTCTCCGTAATAACCTTCTTTGTCAACTAAGAAATTCATCATGTTATTTACTATTTGACGATTTACTATTTACTATTTCAGAAATCAAAACGCATTATTGCTTAAACGAAAAAAGCCCCGTCGCTTGGTGCGACAGGGCTCTTTTTGTTTTTTACTATATATTACATATATACATACGAGCGCTGCTCCCTTACGACTGTCGGAGTTGTAACGGGTGCCACCACCAATATGTATTTACTAACATTGTTTTCATTGACTTTTTTTGTTTTATCGGGGGCAAAGACAGTACAAACCGAATGTATAATAAAATGAACTTGTTCATTTTTTATGCTGAGGTGCAGCCTGTCTTCGTTTTCGCGACAAATATAAGCACTTTGTTTTAACTGCCAAAATAAATATGACTTTTTTCCCGGATTAAAACATTTTTCTTGAAATATTGTTCTTATAAGTGTAGTAAAAACGAATATTCATTCAAAAAAAGAAAGGAACAAACTATGAATAGAAAACATTTAGTTGCCATAGGCGTGGTTATTGCTGTACTGTTGTTATTATACTGGCTTTTTGTGGCCGAAGATATGAATGCCTGGCTGAATGTAAACTGATTTTTCGGGATTTTCGTGTGGAGTTATTCGGATAAAGATGTATCTTCGCAAAAAAACATAGACTCATGAAAGGATTAAGTTATTCATTTTTGCGTGCTATATGTGCGCTGGTTATAGGTTTGGTGCTGGTGATGTTTCCCGACCAGGCGGGTGATTACTTTGTGATTACGATAGGTGTCATTTTCCTGGTGCCTTCGCTTATCAGCATCATAGGCTACTTTGCACAGAGCACGGAGATGCGCAGCCGTTTCCCTGTCGAGGGGGTGGGCAGCCTGCTGTTTGGCTTGTGGCTGATTATCATGCCCGGTTTCTTTGCCGATTTGCTGACATTTGTATTGGGATTTATCCTGGTGATGGGAGGAGTGCAACAGATTGCCTCGCTTTCCGCTGCCCGTCGCTGGATGCCGGTACCGGGAGGTTTTTATGTGGTTCCGGTATTGATTCTGCTTGCCGGCTTGGTTGCGCTGTTCAATCCTACGGGAGTACGCTCCACGGCATTTATCATTATCGGTATCAGCAGTCTGGTCTATGCGGCTTCGGAACTGCTGAACTGGTTCAAGTTTACGCGTCGCCGCCCGAAGACACCGGATGCTTCAGTAAAGGCAGTGGACGATATTGAGGATGCACAAATTATAGAATAAAAAAACAGACCATCTGTTGAGGTTGAACAGATGGTCTGTCAGGAGTAAACGGATGGTCTGTTCATGCCACACGGACCATCCGTTTTTATTGTTTCAACCATTCATTTATCAGCTCCATCACTTGCTTCTTTTCCTCTTCGGGCAGTGTGCCGATGCGTGCCCGATGGCTTCCGCCGGGCTCTACGAATACATGGATGTTTTTCTTTCCTTTCAGCCAGGTCACTCCGGCAGCCGTCCACGGGTCGTTCTCGCCGTAGATGAATATCATTTTCGGGTCATTCTCTTTCAGGAACTTCGTGATTTTCTTGCTTAGGGTCTTGTCGAAGGGCATGTCTTTCAGCTCTTCGGGGAGCATGAGGCGGTGCAGGTAATCCTTGCTCGATTGGATGGAAAGATACTTCTTGAAAGGCTTCGTATCGTAGCCGTAATAGCCCAGTTCGCGGGCGGCCTGCACGAAGAATGAGGCTGTGGGACTGTCGGCAATGAAGTAGTCGGGATTACTGATGTCGAGCAGATGGGCAAATATCTCATCGTCCGAGGCCGTGGTGGCAGGGATGCTGCTGACGGGAGTTCCCCACTGCCAAAGGGCAAAAGAATACTCCAGCACGCAATAGTCGTATATCTCTTCAACGGGCGCACGGAACTTGAGTCCTTTTTCATTGCAATATTTCTCAAAGCGGGGGAGCAGTGCGGCTTTCCGTTTCAACACTTCCAACTGGAAGTCCTCAATCCGTTTGCGGTCCTCCGGAGTAGACACTTTCCTGAGGAAAGGCTCGTGGCGTCCGTCTTCCGCCCCGTAGCAGAGCGGAGCTACATAAGGCACGGAAATATCCACGTCGTCCGGATAGAACGTGCGGTAGAGCAGGGTAGTCTGTCCGCCCTTGCTGATGCCGGTCGCAATCCATTTGCCGGGATAGATGCTTTTAAAGGCGTTGCGGACGGCGTGCAGGTCGTCTGCAGAATTCTCGGCGGTGAGGTATTGCCAGTCTTTAGGCTCAGGGGTGGATTCCAGGAAATAACGGTATTCCACAAAAATCATGTTGGCATCGAGCAGCTCGGAAAGTTCCTCGCGATACTTGGGATTGAGGGCATAGGCGGCTCCATAGCCTTCGGTTACAATCACCGTGGGACGGTCGAAGCCGACGTGGGAGACAATCACACGCTGGCGGAAACTGCCCTTTTCGGGACGACGGTGGTCCAACGGCTGGGTAAAATAGGTTACATACTTCTCGGAGAACCGGGTGGACTCCAACGGACGGGTTTCCGTAATGGTGGAAATCCGACCCAGTTTTTGCTGCAGATCGGTTTGTGCCGGGGCGGCAGCCGAAACGGACAGCAAGGCAAACAGCAGGAACGCTGCATAGCAGTTACGTAAATTCTTCATGATGACAGGATTGTTTTATCTGACGGGCAAAGATAGGTTATTTCCCGCTTACCGCCAACAGTTGGCATGGACGAAAAAAAGAGAGAGAACTGCCTCGCGGCACCTCTCCCCCCTGCAAACTTAAAACAACCAACAAAAGAATGAGATAGGGATTAAGGATTCATCCTTCATCCTTCATTTTTCATCTTATAAACAGTAACTCGCGATATTTGGGCAACGTCCACATCTGATTGTCGACGATGAGTTCCAGCTTGTCGATGTGGTAACGGATTTCCTCCATCATCGGTACGATGTTGTCGTGGTAGGCGATGGCTTTTTCACGTTCACTCTCAATTTTGTTGGCCACTTTGCGCGCCTCGATCATGGCATCCACATGCTCCTTGATGAAGGCGGTGCGGTCGGCAATCTCTTCGATGAGTTCCAGATTCTTGGCAGACAGTTTTGCAGCCTTCTCTGCGGGGAACAGGTCTTTCATCTTGTAGACGTTGTCAATCAAATCCGACTGATACTGTGTAGCTACGGGGATAATGTGGTTCATGGCCAAATCTCCGAGCACGCGGGCTTCAATCTGTATTTTCTTGGTGTACATTTCCCATTTCACCTCGTTGCGGGCTTCCAGTTCCTTCTTCGTCATGACACCGATGGACTCGAACATCCGGATGCTCTCCGGTTTCAGGTAGTTGTCGAAAATGACGGGAACACTTGTCTCGCAGTCCAGACCGCGGCGGGCTGCTTCGGCTTTCCATTCATCGCTGTAACCGTTGCCGTCAAAGTGGATGGGTTTGCAGACTTTGATGTACCGGCGGATGACTTCGAGGATGGCGGAGATTTTCGGCTCCCCCTTTTCAATCAGTTCGTCCACATCTTTCTTGAATTCCACCAACTGCTCGGCAAGGGCGGAGTTCAGCGCAATCATGGCACTGGCGCAGTTGGCCTCGGAACCCACGGCGCGGAACTCGAAGCGGTTGCCGGTGAAGGCGAACGGGCTGGTGCGGTTGCGGTCGGTATTGTCTATCATCAGTTCCGGAATCTGCGGGATGTCCAGCTTCATGCCTTGCTTGCCGCTGAGGCTGACGAGGTCGTCCTTGGTGCTCTCTTCGATGTGTTCCAGCACCTGGCTCAACTGCTTGCCCAGGAAGGAAGAGATGATGGCCGGAGGCGCTTCGTTGGCACCCAGCCGGTGGGCGTTCGTCGCACTGGAGATGGAGGCTTTCAGCAATCCGTTGTGACGGTATACGGCCATCAGCGTATTCACTACGAAGGTGATGAAACGCAGGTTCTCTTCGGGCAGTTTGCCGGGTGCGTGGAGCAGGATACCGGTGTCCGTACCCAGCGACCAGTTATTATGCTTGCCGCTACCGTTGACACCCTTGAAGGGCTTTTCGTGCAGCAGTACGCGGAAACCGTGGTTACGTGCCACTTTACGCATCAAGGCCATGATGAGCATGTTGTGGTCTACCGCCAGGTTGCATTCCTCGAAGACGGGAGCCAGCTCGAACTGGTTGGGAGCCACTTCGTTGTGACGGGTCTTGACGGGGATGCCGAGTTTCAGCGCTTCGATTTCCAGTTCCTTCATGAAAGCGGCCACACGGCTGGGGATAGCCCCGAAGTAGTGGTCTTCCAACTGCTGGTTCTTGGCGCTGTCATGGCCCATCAGCGTGCGTCCGGTCATCAGCAGGTCGGGGCGTGCGGCGTACAACCCTTCGTCAACCAGAAAATATTCCTGCTCCCAGCCCAGATAGGCAACCACTTTCTTTACTTCCGGATTGAAATAGTGGCATACGTCGACGGCAGCCTTGTCTACGGCACGCAGGGCTTTCAGCAACGGTGCCTTGTAGTCCAGAGACTCACCGGTATAGGCGATGAAAATAGTCGGGATGCAGAGCGTGTCGTCTACGATGAATGCCGGGGAGGAGGGGTCCCATGCCGAGTAGCCACGTGCCTCGAACGTATTGCGGATACCGCCGTTCGGGAAACTGGAAGCGTCCGGTTCCTGCTGCACGAGCAGTTTGCCGGTGAATTCCTCCATCACGCCGCCTTTGCCGTCGTGTTCCACAAAAGCATCGTGCTTTTCGGCAGTACCTTCGGTCAGCGGATGAAACCAGTGCGTATAGTGGGTCGCCCCCATTTCAACCGCCCATTTCTTCATACCTGCGGCAACCTCGTCGGCTATGCTGCGGTCCAGCGGAGCTCCGTTGTCAATCACATCCGTCAGTTTGGCATACACCTTGCTCGGCAGATAGCGGAACATCTTCTCCTTGTTGAATACATACTTGGCAAAATACTCTGACGGACGTTCCGCCGGGACTGCCACTGCAACGGGTTTCTTCTTGAACGCCGTTTCTACTACTCTGAATCTCAATTTTGACATAATACCTTAGAGTTGTAATTGTTGGTTTAATAAAATATGAAATCATTATGCACCGTAGGCAGACTCGCCGTGTTCGTAAATGTCGAGTCCTTCTTCCTCCACACGTTTGGAAACGCGGAGGCCGTGGATTTTGTCGAGTCCTTTGAAGATGATGAATCCCATGCCTGCTGCCCATGCGCCTACTACGAGTGCACCGAATACCTGCGCTCCGAGAAAGCTCCAGCCTGCACCGTAAAACAGTCCCTCACTGGTGGAAAACAGTCCGGTGAGGATGGTTCCCGTGAAACCGCAGACGCCGTGTACGGAACTGGCCCCTACGGGGTCGTCAATTTTCAGTGTCCGGTCGATGAATTCCACCGAATAAATCATCAGGATGCCGCAGATGGTGCCGATGATTACCGCCCCGAAAGGAGAAACCATGTCACAACCGGCCGTGATGCCTACCAATCCGGCCAGAATGCCATTCAGTGTCAGAGACAAGGAGGGTTTGCCATATTTCATCCAGCTTACCGCCAATGCAAAGAAACCGCCTGCGCAGGCTGCCAGATTGGTGGTGAGGAATACATGCGAGATGGCCCTTGCATCGTCTGTAGTGGCTGCTGCCAACTGTGAACCGGGGTTGAAGCCGAACCATCCGAACCAAAGGATGAATACACCCAGTGCCGCAATCGTGAGGTTATGTCCCGGAATGGCTCTTGACTTGCCGTCTTTGCCGTATTTCCCGATGCGCGGGCCGAGGATGGCCGCACCTACCAGGGCAATCCAGCCGCCTACGGAGTGGACGATGGTGGAACCTGCGAAGTCATGGAAAGTTGTTCCGAATGTTTCCATCATGAAGGAACCTGCCTCACCGTTCATCAGCCAGCCGCCGCCCCAAGTCCAGTGACCGGAAACGGGATAAATCAGCACACTGATGAAGATGGTGTAAACCAGGTACATGGAGAATTTGGTACGTTCTGCCATAGCGCCGGACACGATGGTGGCAGCCGTTGCGCAGAATACAGTCTGGAATACCAGGAAACCTTCTGTGGGAAGCCCGCCGCCGTCGTAGAACGAGAGGTCGAAGAAATGGGGCATTCCTATGAATCCGCCTGCACCGAACATCAGTCCGAAACCGATGAACCAGTAGAGCAGACTGCCAAACATGAAGTCAACGAAGTTCTTCATCAGGATATTGGCCGTATTTTTTACTCTGGTGAAACCGGCTTCGACCAGTGCAAAGCCCGGCTGCATGAAGAATACCAGCATGGCTGCAAGCAGCATCCATACAGTGTTCAGTCCGTTGGTCAGTTCACTTAAAATAAGTTTATCCATAATTTCTTGTTGCTTTTAGTTGTATTGTATTTTCTTGGTTGTGGTTTGTAGCTGCCCGTTATCTTTCTTGTTCGGCATTGTAGAGTGCGATGTCGCCTCTCTCTGCAGTACGTATGCGTATGGCATCCTCAATGGGGATGACGAAGATACGTCCGTCGCCGATTTCACCGGTTTGTGCAGATTTGATGATGGCTTGTACGGTCTTTTCCGCATTCTTGTCGCGCACCACGATGGAGATAAGGATGCGCTCGATGGAACTGGTGTCGTACATGACACCACGGTAGATACGGGCTTGTCTGGATTTCCCGATGCCCCGTACATCATAATAGGAGAACCATTCGATGTCCGCTTCGAGCAGCGCGTCCTTCACGTCCTCGAACTTGGTCTTTCGGATAATAGCTTCAATCTTTTTCATACCTTAAATAATTTACGATTAGACAATTTACGATTTACTATTTGCCTTTCGGTGTGTGTAAATCATAGGTTTTTCATCTTAGAAACTTAGTCCGACTACGAAATAGGCACCTTCAGACCTTGGATTCCAGGTTGCTTTGGCAAACAACGGGAGGGAGAAGGAATCGGCGATTTTGATGTCTTTTGATACTCCCAGGCTGACGTCGCATACGGCAAATCCGTTGGCTCCATAGAAGTCCGTGGCCCAAGGGGTAGCGCCTATCTCGGCCGTCCAGTCCAGACCGCCCAGTGTGAAGGGGGTTGCCACGGAGATGTAGGATGAATAAGCACGATCACCGTCTTTGTCAACACCGTCGTCGCCTGCAAAGTTGGTGTACCAGTTTACGGCTACGGGGCCGAAATCATAGCCGATTTGCGCCTCGAACAGATGTGAGTTGGCAGCATTGTGTGCACCGTACTGGAAGTATTTGGCTGTCACCCCATCTCCGGTCACATTGTACCAGTAGTCCGTCACCGATACGCTGAAGCCTCCGGTTGAATATCCCAGTATGAGGTCGAACTCTTTCGTGTCCGAACTCTCGATGCCTACGGAGCCCCAAGCTCCCAGAGAGAAACCTTTGTAGGCGATGGATGCGCTCGGCTGGAGACTTACCCCTCCCAAATCCTGGCCACGCCACACGTAACCGCTTACGAGGTCGACACCTGCCGACGCTTCCACTTTATCCTGAGCCTTTGCCGTGAAAGGCATTGCCATTGATAACAGCGCCATTGCCATTATTCCCCATTTTACACTTTTTGTTTTCATACCTTTTTACCTTTAAGTTTAGAAAAATTCCGGATGATCAGTCCGACTCGATTATAGCAAGTACCTCGCTAATTCAATTGTTTTTTTATTTCAGCCACTTCCGGATGCGCTTCATGGCTTCCACGCAGTCTTCGTGCTTGCCGAAGGCCGTCAGCCGGATATATCCTTCACCGCTGGGGCCGAAACCTACACCCGGTGTGCCCACTACATTGGCTTCGTACAGCATCTGTTCGAAGAACCGCCAGGAGCCCGTTCCGTCAGGTGTTTTCAGCCAGATGTAAGGAGCGTTCACACCGCCGTAGACTTTCAGCCCGGCCGCTTCAAGGCCCTGCTTCATGGTCCGGGCATTGTCCATATAATAATCTATCGTTTCCTTTATCTGCCGCTGTCCCTCCGGTGTGTAGATGGCTTCCGCCGCCCGCTGGGTGATGTAGCTGGTGCCGTTGAACTTGGTAGATTGGCGGCGGTTCCAGAGCTTGTTCAGCGGGATGCGTTCGCCTTCCAGCGTGGCGGCAGTGAGTTCTTTCGGCACAACGGTGTAGCCGCAGCGTACTCCCGTGAATCCGGCAGTCTTCGAGAAGCTGCGGAACTCGATGGCGCATTTCTTCGCTCCCTTTATCTCGTAGATGGAGTGGGGCACGTCGTCTTCGCGGATGAAGGCTTCGTAGGCGGCATCGAACAGAATCAGCGTGTCGTTGGCGAGCGCATAGTCCACCCATTTCTTCAGCTCGGGCTTGGTCAAGGTGGTGCCCGTGGGGTTGTTGGGGTAGCAGAGGTAGACGATGTCGATGCGCTTGTCCGGAATCTCCGGGATGAAGTCGTTCTCGGCGGTACAAGGCATGTAGGTGACGTTGCTCCACTGGCCGTTTTCCTCCAGTACTCCGGCACGTCCGCACATCACGTTGCTGTCTATATAGACCGGATAAATAGGGTCGGTCACGCCTACGCTGTTGTCGTGGCGGAGAATGTCGCCGATGTTTCCCGTGTCGCTCTTTGCTCCGTCGTTCACGAAGATTTCCGTAGGACCGAAATGGATGCCTCGCGGAAGGTAATCGTGCTTGAGGATGGCTTCTATCAGGAAGTCGTATCCCTGCTCGGGACCATATCCACGGAATGTCCGTGCGTCAGCCATCTCCTCCACTGCCTTGTGCATCGCTTCGATGCAGACCGGTGGCAGTGGCCGGGTAACGTCTCCGATACCCAGACGGATGACCTCTTGCTTGGGATGTGTTATCCTGAAAGTATTTACCTTCTTGGCTATGTCTGAAAACAGATAACTGCCCGGTAGCTTTAAAAAATGTTCGTTTACTAATGCCATAATCTTTTCTTGGTTGATAGTTGGTGGTTAGTCAATTAATTCAATTTTGCCGTCGAATACTTTGGTGGCTTCTCCCGTCATCAGTACATGCCTGGTGGCGATGTCCCATCGGATGGTGAGTGAGCCTCCGTCCATGACGATGATGGATTCCCTTCCTGCGCGTTCGGTGAGGAAGGCTGCCACGGCGGTGGCACAAGCTCCGGTTCCGCAGGCTTGGGTGATGCCCGAGCCTCGTTCCCAGACACGCATCCTTATTTTTCCTTCTCCCAATATCTGGGCAAATTCTACATTGATGCGTCCGGGGAAGAGAGGGTGATTCTCCAGTTTGGGACCGATGACTGTAAGGTCGATGGCTTCAATATCATTGACAAAGATTACCAGATGCGGGTTTCCCATGGATACGGTGGTCCCTACATATCGTTCTCCGTCCACTTCGATGGGCTGTTCTTTCATCGGTTTGGCTCCTTTGCCGTCGTAGTCTGCCGGTTCGTCGGCAGGTATGCCCATGTCTACGGTTACAGAGTTGACCTTTCCGTCTGCCAAGTGCAGGTTTAGCATCCTTATACCTGACAGTGTATCGAGTGCGATTTCTGTTTTGGAGGTCAGTCCGTAGTCAAAAAGATATTTTCCGATGCAGCGGCTTGCATTGCCGCACATCCGGGCCTCCGAGCCGTCGGCATTGAATATCCGCATGCTGAAATCGGCCTTGTCCGAAGAACCGATAAGTACCAGACCGTCACTTCCAATTCCCGTATGCGGTGCACTCCATGCCCTCGCAAGTTCTTCCGGATGGCTGATAGGATATTGGGTCGTATCTACATAAATGTAGTCGTTTCCGGCACCGTGCATCTTGGTGAATTTTATAGCTCTTGTCATTTTGTCCTTTATCGGTTGGTTAATATATCCTTTTGTTTTATTTCGATGCAAATATACGACGTTTTGTTTTATAATTAACTGTAAAGCATATCTATTTTCTATTATTTTTTAGCGAAACTTTCATTCAATGAGAATATCTACTGTCAGGCTTTCAATTTAAAAGCATATGGCTTTGTTTTTATATAAATTGTAATCCATGTGAAAGTTTAGTTTGATTCAAAATAAGAAAAAAGATTTTTTATAGGGCTAATTGCTATCTTTTTGAAAACAATAAACCGCTCCATTGCGGACATAATGAAGCGGTTTGTTTGGTTTTTGTTTCTAAATGTATAAGGAGCGGCTATTTTTTCTTTAAAATTTCTTCCAGCACTACCGGCTCATTGGTTGTAATGAAATCTACTCCTTGGCTGATGAGCCATTCCATGTCTTTGGCTTCGTTTACGGTCCAGGCGTTTACTTTCATGCCGAGGTCGTGGCATTCCTTTATCCATTCAGGATGTTTTTGGAAGACACTGAAGTGATAGTCGGGACCGGCACAACCCCATGCTTTCAACTCCTTGGGGGTAAGGTCACCGGTCAGGTAGTAGACGGGGGTGCCTTTGGGTGCCAGACGGATAAACTCCTTGGTGGCATGTTGGGAGAAGGTGATATATTCCGTACGGTCCTCCAGTCCTTTGTCCTTTATCATTTTTACGATACCCTCTACGGCTCGTGTTTCCTGTTCGGGGGTCTTGTGGGCTTTCAGTTCGAGGATAAGGCGGGTTTTCAGGCTTTTTGCCTTGTCCAGATACTGTTGCAGGGTAGGGAGTTGTTCGCCGTTGTCCAGTTGTACGGCGGTGCATACCTTGGCTGTGGCATCTTGCATAGTTACGCCTTTAAAGGTGGCGTCATGATTGACAACCAGCTGATTGTCTGTGGTGAGCCAAACGTCGAACTCGGAGCCGTAGCAGTGGATAGAATCAGCCTTTACAAGTGCGGCAAGGGAGTTCTGGGCCGAGCCGTCCGTAGTCCAGAAACCACGGTGGGCAATGACTTCCTGGGCCTGGATAGTGCCGCATGCAGCAAAGAGCAGGGCGGAAGCAAAAAATAGTTTTTTCAGATTCATAATGATTAGGGTGTTTTGTTATGGACACAAAGATAAGTATTATATTTCTTTTATTAAATCTAACCCCTGAGTAATTTCAGTATATACTTTCCGGGCATCACGATGCGGGCTTTCAGTTGGGGTGAGCTGTTCAACTCATATAGGATTTTCCAGATTTTCCCTCCCAGTTTTCCAAAATCCGTCAGTCTCAGGATGGCATTCAAATCGTGGATGTCGGTTACTTTCTGCCTTGCCAGTTCTTCCATCAGGCCTTGGTAATTATGCGTCTGTCTGTTGAGCGTGTACTCCGGTGGAGTCAGAAGAATCTCCTCCTTCTTTCTTCCCGTCTCCCCTTGGGGAGATAGAGAGGGGTTTTCTTTATTCTCTTTATTTAGTTTATTTGCTAAAGCGCTGCTTGCCTTGGCATCCCTGATTCTCTGCTGGTTAACCAGTCCACCGCGACGTCCGGCCTCTTTTTTAGCTTCTTGTTGGGCGTCCCATGGCTCCATGCGGCGGCTTAGTCCGGGGGATGAGAAGCTTGTCTCGTTCACCTCGAACAGCGCATAGTCATAGATGATTCGCTTCAGTGTGGCGGTTGTCACCCTTGCTTTTTGTGCCAGTATGGGAATCACTTTCAGGCTGGCTTTATATTCATTCTGCAATCTGAGGAATTCGAGCACTGTCCAGTAAATGCCATATCCTTTCATACCTTCTTCTTGTATCATAATCATTAATTTTAGGTTGCTGCCGGCATTGGCATCATGTAGTAAATAAGCCTCCATAGCTTTTGATATTGATGTTTTTTGTTAGTTTACTATCGGTCTCCACTCCATAAAATTCTCAATCAGAAAAGTCCGCCAGCCTTGTTGTTCCGCGTCCCAATAGGCTACGTGAACTTTAATGCTTGTCATGTCATGTTTCTTTTTGAAGTCGCTTTCGTAGGAAACAAGGGTTCCTCTTCCCATGTAGAAGCTGCCGTCCTGCTTTCGGTAGGCTATCAATGCATATCCGTATCGCATGTATTCCAATAGGGAATTTATGCGTTGTGCCATCCATTGTACAGACTCCATGCTCAATGTCGTGTTTTCCGTAATCCGTTTTTCCCATAGCTTTTTTGTTTTTTCTGTTTTGGATACAAATTTCTCCTCAAATTCAGTTTTTTCTTTTCCCATTTTTTATGTTTTTAGGGTTAGTAAATGTATGATAATCAGCAATGAAAAAGGGCTACTCCTTTCAGTACGGATGGCTACGCCCTTGCCTTGTTGAGGCTACACCATCCGACAAGAAAGGTGTAGCCCTTCTGTCCGGTTGCTGACGGCGGCAAAATTACTGCCTTTCCAGGTACTGAACTATCAGTGATTTATCCTTACATCATATCCGTATGGGTCAATCAGTGTGGTGTCTTCCCGTTTTATGATGGCCCATACCTTCTCCAATTCGGTGATTATCGTACTGTAAGTCAAAGGCTTTTGCTCTCCTCTGGCTCTCTTGTGAAGTTTTCGGATGCTACGAGCAGTTTGGCTATATCCGTTATTTTTCTAATTTTTGTGCCTTCAAAATAGCCTGATTTAAAGGCTCTTAAGTAACCTACATAAACATGGGTCTGGTCTCCGTAGTAAACCCGTTCTGCCAATAGCTTTTCGTCCACTATGGAGCTGTGTTCCTTTACTTTCGTTGTTCTTATCTTCTGTGTATCAGATTGATACGACATGCTTCTCTGCTCGTTACTGTTGAGATGCTTCTTTTTTTGAGTTCTTTCATTTGTGTAATTCTTCGTTCGTTTAACTGTTTTTTATTCTGGTTAAAAAATGCGAAAGTATAAAAAGTGTGGGAGAAATAAGGGAATTTTGGAGGGAAATGTGAAGGGTGAGTTGTAAATGGTTGATATATAAGATGATATGCTGTTTAAAAAACGTACGTTTAATGAACGCAAAGATAGAGACGTTTTTTGTAATGGCAAAATGTTTGATAGAAAAATGTTCCTAATAATAAATAATGATAAGTATATTACATTGAATTTCAGCAGTATATGCAATATATGTAATCAGTTAAAATCTTCTTATTTTTAGCTCTTTGAGTATGTCTTGTATAAGTTCGAAATAGCTGTTTTTTAAACGTACGATTAAAAAACGCTTTTTTGTTTCTAATACGTTTGTTTATAGTCTCTTACCAAAAGGTAATGAACAACCGCAGAGAATCTGTTGACAAGAAGGGCATAGTGCTTGTCAAACTTCCCATAAAATGCTCGCAAGTGATTGAACTACAGTTCTGTAATAGTAGTTCAAAGCCCCCAAGGAATACCTTTTTCTAAGTAAAATTAGCAAGAATAGAAATGGATAAAGAGACCGAAGTTTGGTTTGCTATGCGTGCCACATACCGCAGGGAGCTTGAAGCTATGCATCTTCTCGAAAAGGCAAATATTGGCTGTTTCATTCCCATGCAATATAAGATAAGTATCTGTAGGGGCAGGAAAGTCCGTGCTTTGGTTCCCGTCATCCGTAATCTGGTTTTTGTCCACGCACGTCCTTCCGAAGTGCAGCGATTTAAGTCTCAAATTACTTATTTGCAATATATTACTGATACCCGTAGCGGTCAGAAAATAATCATTCCCGACCATGATATGCAGCGTTTCATAGCCGTCGCCGGTACCTACAATGACCATCTTCTCTATTTCCAACCCGAAGAACTGAATCTCTCCAAAGGTACGAAAGTCCGTATCACCGGTGGCGACTTCGAGGGTCAAGAAGGTGTTTTTCTAAAGGTAAAAGGTGCCCGTGATCGTCGTGTAGTGATTGCTATACAAGGTATCATCGCCGTTGCCATGGCGACCATCCATCCAGACCTCATCGAAGTAATCAAATAATCGTCGATAATCAATGATTAGTCATTGGTGATAGATAAATCATAACTCTGAAATCATAAATCAAAATAGCATGTCTCTTTTAGAAGAAGCACTCCTCCTTCAGCGTGCTGCGCACGATCTGATGTATTTGGGTATGGACGGCAGTCCTATCTATAGTGATGACTTGTCTCGTCGTAACAGCGAAGTTTATCGCTTAACCACAACTTTGTATAATTCCGGCAGCTGGGGCACCACGGTGGAGGAGCAGGCAAATGTATGTCTTGCGCTCTTGAAGGGGTATAGTGCCTCGTTCATTGACCATGGAGAAAAACAGCAGCATGTGCAGGAGGTATTGAGGCGTTGCTGGGATACCCTTGATGCCCTTCCTTCCTCTTTGTTGAAACTCCGTTTGCTTACGGCTTGTTATGGAGAGGTTTTCGATGAGCCTTTGGCCGACGAGGGCCGTTCTATCATTGCTTCCTGGAGTGTTGCATCACTGACTGCCGAGCAGCAGGAAGCAGTTGATGAGTTTCAGAATGTGGTGGATAATCCTTATCCATGGGAGGAAATGGAATAAAAATGTATAAATAGAATTTCTCTTTGAAGAAAAAACGTATATTTGCATATAGCTTCTAAAAAAGAGAAATAAGATGGAACAGATGCGTAAACTGCCGATTGGTATACAGACTTTTGAAAAGCTGCGTGAAGAAAATTATCTTTATGTAGACAAAACAGCAATGGTCTATAAGATAGCATCCAATTCCACTCCCTATTTTTTGAGCCGTCCTCGCCGTTTCGGTAAGAGTTTGCTTATATCTACCTTCGAAGCTTACTTTCAAGGACGTAAAGATTTGTTTCACGGACTTGCCATCGAAAAACTGGAAACCCGGTGGGAGGAATATCCTGTATTGCATCTGGACTTGAATGCCCGTAAATATGAAACAGCCGGAGATTTGGTAGCCATGCTTAATCAATATCTGGAAAAGTGGGAATTGAAATATGGTGCGGAAAAGCAGGAGCGTAGTCCCGAAGAGCGCTTTGCCTATGTGATAGAGCAGGCGTATGCCCAGACGGGTAAGCAAGTGGTAGTGTTGATTGATGAATACGATAAGCCTTTGCTTCAAGCTCTTTCGGATGAAAAGCTAACGGAAGAATATCGTCGGATATTGAAAGCCTTTTATGGGGTACTGAAAAGTGCCGACCGTTATCTCCGTTTTGTTTTCTTGACGGGTGTGACGAAGTTTGCGCAGATTAGCGTGTTCAGTGATTTAAATCAGTTGCAGGACATCAGTACATGGCCCGACTATTCTTCTTTATGTGGTATTACTAAGGAAGAACTGCTCACAACGTTTACTCCGGAGATAGAACGTTTGGGTGTTTCCAATGGAATGGACTTTGATACAACTTTGGAGCAGATGACGAAGCTGTATGACGGTTATCATTTTTACCCTCATTGTGAAGGGGTTTTTAATCCTTTCAGTGTGTTGAATGCATGCAAGTCGAAGATTTTGGATAATTTCTGGTTTCAGACCGGTACTCCTACCTATTTGGTAAATTTATTGAAAGAGAGTGATTATGATTTGCGCCTTCTGATTGAGGGAGTTGAAGTGACGGCTTCCGCCTTTTTTGAGTATCGTGCAGAAGTAAAGAATCCGCTTCCCATGATTTATCAAAGTGGTTATCTGACCATCAAAGACTACGATAGGGATGTTTTATTGTACACTTTGGGTTTTCCCAATGATGAGGTACGCTATGGTTTCTTGAATTTCTTGGTACCTTATTATACAGGAGTGACTGATGATGAAACCGGTTTCCACATAGCCAAGTTTATGCGTGAACTCCGTTCCGGTGATGTGGATGCTTTCATGGAACGTCTGCAAGTGTTCTTTGCCGGTATGCTATACGATTTGAGCGATAATACGGAGCGTCACTACCAGGCTATCTTTTATGTGGTTTTCACTTTGATGGGACAATTTGTTGAAACGGAAATCCGTAGTGCCCGCGGTCGTGCCGATGCCGTGGTGAAGACGAAAGATACCATTTATGTTTTTGAGTTTAAACTGAACGGCAGTGCTGAGGAGGCTTTACGGCAGATTGACGAAAAAGGGTATCTGATTCCTTATACGCTGGACGGGAGGCATCTTGTCAAGGTGGGGGTGAACTTCAGTAAGGAAAAGCGGAATGTAGACAGATATATTGTGGAAGATTGTGTTTTCTAAAATTGGAAATATGGTTACCATTAAAAATAAGGAATACGGTTCTAATATTAGCCTTGCCGCCATCTACAATTGCATGGCAAAGCAGCGGATGCTGGAATTGCGAAGAAACTGGACTTGTATGTAAGTCCTAACTTGAAGAAGGAAGAGACAGCCCGGCGGGTGGCTGAGGGAATTCTTTCTGCTCCGGTGAATATCATGTGTTCCCTTTGCAAGGCAGAACATCAGTTGCTCGAGGTGTTTGTCACGGCTAGTGCCAATGCATACGTGGTACGCAAGATACGCAAAACTCTCTATAAACTCCAGAAGTTCGGTCTTGTGCTGACATACGAGGATGATGCTAAAGGTGAATGGCACATGCTGATGCCTGACTCTGTACGAGATTCCCTCGCGGACTTTGTCCCGCAGTTTATGAATTATATAAATGCCGGCCAGCCGATACCTTCGGCAAAGGAAATCCGGATGCGGATGGCATTGCATCGCTTTTGGGATGGGGAGGATTGATGCTGGATTTAAAAAATAATGTATTATAGCTTACCCATATGGACGTTAGAAGGGAAAATTCACGAAGATTATTTCTCTTTCATCAGCCAGTCTGAAGATTACTTGGGCTTTACTTTCAGACCCAGAGTGGTAAGAGACAGACGGGATAAAGTACTCTTTACCAGTTTTCTGCCTGCTATCAGCAAGAAATACGAAAGATTTTGGAGAAAAGGCTTGGTCGCTGCCCACTATTGGTTGGGCTATCTTGCAGAAAAAGAACCGAATCTGTTTTATCATTGGTAAATTAACTAATTATTAATCAAAAATATAACTCAAAGTGGGCTACAATACCTTTACGGGCATTATAGCCACGCAGTGAGTGCTTACGGGAGATGCCCTAAATAGGGTATTTGTCTCTAAATTAAGTACTTACTATTAAATAAATCATGAAAATTTTAGTGACCGGTGTAGCCGGATTTATAGGCTTCTATGTTTGTAAACGTTTGCTGGATAGGGGAGATATCGTAGTAGGATTGGATAATATCAATACATACTACGATGTCGGTTTGAAATATGGCCGTCTTTCTACCTTAGGTATTCAGCAGGAGCTTGTGGACTGGTATAAGTTTGTCGAAATCTATTTTTTTGAGAATTTTCGCTTTATCCGCATGAATCTGGAAGACAAACAAGTTATGCAGATGCTTTTCGCCAATGAGCATTTTGACAAGGTTGTGAACCTTGCCGCTCAGGCCGGAGTGCGCTATTCCCTTGAAAATCCGTATGCCTATGTGGAGAGCAATATAGACGGCTTCCTAAATGTGTTGGAAGGCTGTCGTCACTATCAGGTGAAACATTTGGTTTATGCTAGCTCCAGCAGCGTCTATGGGCTGAATGGAAAAGTTCCCTTCTCGGAAAAGGACAGCATTGCGCATCCGGTAAGCCTTTATGCAGCCACGAAGAAATCCAATGAACTGATGGCGCATACTTACAGCCATTTGTATGGTATTCCTTCTACCGGTCTGCGCTTTTTCACGGTTTATGGTCCTTGGGGGCGTCCGGACATGTCCCCTTTCCTTTTCACCGATGCTATGTTGCACGGTCGTGCCATAAAGGTTTTCAATCATGGCGATATTTTACGCGATTTCACTTATATCGATGATATTGTTGAAGGCGTACTTCGGGTGATAGACCATATTCCTGTTCCCAATCCCCATTGGAGTGCACAAGCTCCCGATCCCAGTTCTTCAACTGCTCCTTATAAGATTTATAATATCGGCAATTCTCATCCGGTGAAGCTGATGGATTTTATTCAGGCTATCGAAGAGGTGATAGGTCATCCGGCGGAGAAAGTGTATCTTCCGATGCAACCGGGTGATGTTTATCAGACGGACGCGGACACTACGGCCTTGCAACAGGAATTGGGTTTCAAACCCAACAAATCGATTAAGGACGGAGTTCGTGAAACGGTAGAGTGGTATCGCTCTTTTTATAAATTATAGTTAAAAGCAAAACGAAAATAGCATGAAAATAGCGATTGTTGGTACTGGCTATGTAGGGCTGGTTACAGGTACTTGTTTCTCGGAAATGGGTGTCGATGTGACTTGTGTAGATGTGCAGGAAAGTAAGATAGAAAATCTGAAAAAGGGTATTATTCCTATCTATGAGCCGGGTCTGGAGGATATGGTTCATCGTAACTATACTGCCGGCCGTCTGAAATTCACTACAAACTTGACGGATTGTCTGGATGAGGTGGAAGTTGTGTTCAGTGCTGTTGGAACCCCGCCTGACGAAGATGGTAGTGCCGATTTGAGTTATGTATTGACAGTGGCGCGTACCATTGGTCGTACGATGAACAAGTATGTATTGGTTGTGACGAAGAGCACAGTTCCGGTGGGTACAGCCCAAAAGGTGAAGTGCGCCATTCAGGAAGAGCTTGACAAGCGTAATGCGAAGATAGAGTTTGACGTGGCTTCCAATCCAGAGTTTCTGAAAGAGGGTGATGCGGTGGATGATTTCATGAAGCCTGACCGTGTGGTTGTAGGTGTGGAATCAGAAAAGGCCAAGTTGATGATGGAACGCCTTTACAAGCCGTTCATGATGAATAATTACCGTCTGATATTTACGGATATCCCGAGTGCTGAGATGATAAAGTATGCTGCTAATTCGATGTTGGCCACGCGCATTAGTTTCATGAATGACATCGCCAATCTTTGCGAACTGGTAGGTGCCGATGTGAATATGGTTCGTAAGGGTATCGGTTCGGACAGCCGTATCGGAAGTAAATTTCTGTATCCGGGTTGTGGGTATGGTGGCTCTTGTTTCCCCAAGGATGTGAAGGCCTTGATAAAAACCGCTGAAAAGAACGGTTATCCGATGCGTGTTTTGAAAGCAGTGGAGGAGGTGAACGGACGTCAGAAGAGTATTCTCTTTAACAAATTGTTGAACCATTATAAAGGTGACTTGAAAGGCAAACAAATAGCTTTGTGGGGTTTGGCTTTCAAACCTGAAACGGCTGATATGCGGGAGGCGCCCGCCTTGGTTTTAATTGATAGGCTGGTGGAAGCTGGTGCGTCAGTGAAGGTTTATGACCCTATTGCAATGAATGAGTGTAAACGCAGGATAGGTGATAAAGTCGTCTATGCTACGGATATGTATGATGCCGTATTGGATGCAGATGCTTTACTGCTTGTAACGGAGTGGAAGGAATTCAGGATGCCGAGTTGGGGTGTAGTGAAGAAGACGATGCGGCAGGCTGTGGTGGTTGATGGACGTAATATTTATGAGAAGTCGGAGTTGCAGGAATTAGAGTTTGAGTATTATAGTATAGGTAATGGCGGTAAATAATCAAGTTAGATATTTGGCCTTTTTAATGGTAAGACTGATTTGCGGAAAGGAATCTTCCGCTTGTGTGAGAGTATAAGAGGAGTGCAAGAAATCAGCGATGAAGATAAGGGACAAAATAAGGGAACTTAATCTGAATCGTTGCTCTTTTAGCGGAATTGATGACATTGTGGATAAAATAAGCCCAATGATCAACGGATAGATTAACTACTATACCAGATTTGGGAGAACCGAGTTTAAAGTTAAGATGACACAAATCAGAAAAAACTTAATTACCAATGTGATGTGTCTTATAGCTAACGTATTGGTAGGACTGTTTTATACTCCTTATCTCGTAAAGGAGTTAGGGGTAGTCACATACGGAGTGTTACCGATAGCATTGGTGGTAAATCAATATATTATTATCTTGACCGACTCGCTTCAAAGTTCGGTTACGAGGTTCTATTCTTTAGAGTATAGGCAAAAGAATTACAAAAAAGCATCGGTTTACTTTTCATCAGCTATAGCTATAACAATATTGCTTGCTGTTATTGTTTTGCCTGTTATTTTTTGTCTTTTGCCGCAGATTGAAGCTTTGCTGCATATTCCGGATAAATTTTTTCATTCTGCTGGACTATTGATTGCTTACACTGTAGCAAGTCTGTTTGTGGCAGTTTGCAGTAATTGTGTCAATATTACAATTTATTCAGACAATCGACTCGACCTTATCAACTATCTTAAAATACTGAGGAATCTCGCAAAGTTAGTTTTCAATATTATGCTATTTACATTTTTGACAACAGATGTGTCGAATGTAGGATTGGCATCTGTGCTTGCTGAATTGTTGGTATTGGTTATAAGTATCATATTCTATAAGATAACAAAAAGTAAGGAAATACAGTTTGGCAGACGATTCGTTAGTTTTAAAGCAATGAAGCCGATTGCCAAGATGCTGACATGGGTGTCATTGATGAGTTTTTCGGGAGTTTTTATCTATAAGATTGATGCAATTCTTGTAAATAATTATTTTGGTCTATATAATACAGGTATTTTGGGGGCTATATCTGAATTCGGGTCTTATTGCATAAGTATAACGGGCGTTATAGGTGTACTGTACCGTCCGCTTATGCTTATAGCCTATTCTGAGGGTAGACATGATGATCTTGTGCGTACTGTTGTTGACGGGGCATATATTGTTGGACTGATTTCAAGTTTGCTTTGTGGCATAGTTATGGGATTATCAGTTCCCATTCTGAAAGTATGGCTTAACGATGAAATCTCGCATTACTGGTTATGGCTTGTAATCAAGATGTTTATAATCCCGATAACCACATTTGGGTCTACATACAGTATTATTTATAATCTTTGGAATAATGTGAGAAGCAGTGCATTGTGGAGTTTGGCTATTGCCGTTATATATGTTGGGACAAGCGTAGTATTATTGGAACTTGGTGTTAATATGACTGCGTTCCTGATTATTGGTGCTGTAGCTGCAATTATGCAGGGGGCTGTGCTTCACATTGCCATATACAGCCACATCTATCCTCAGTCTATGCCCAAAGTATATGTCAGACTATGGAGGTGTTGTGCTTATTTTGCGTTGGTATTTGGGCTTTCCTTTGCAATAGATTACTTTATAAATGCTTCCAATCTGTTTACGTTATTGGTTGAGGGTGTGTTGGCATTGTTAGTAGCTTTGTGTGTTGCGCCAATATTCATTAATGCAGAGGATTTGGATGCCTTGGATGTGATACTACCTATAAAGACCGTGATGCGGTGGCTCAATTTTAATTGGACAAGACAAAATGCATAGACAAAATGAACATAGCTATTTATAATTATCAAGAATTTAACGAGTATATAGGTGGCATTGAGCGCGTGTCAATATCCCTAACAAGAAGTTTGATTAAACGTGATGTCAATGTGATTTTTGTTGCTGTGCATAAATCACAATACAATATAGAGTATAGGACTCCAGTACCGATGTTTTTTCTACCGGATGAGGATGCTACATCTGTAAACAATATAAAAGAGTTTAAAAGAATATTGGCAGAACAAAACATAGATGTTGTTCTTAATCAAGATGCCCATTCGTTGGCTTCGCACGAACTCGTATGGAAGGTGGTGCAAGGCACATCTGTGAAATATATTTCAGCCTTGCATTTTTGCCCAACGATAAGAAACTTGATATATAGACATCCTATAGACTGGAACATGTTTTCGTTCAGGGAGAATTGTCTTCGTCTGTTAAAGGGAATTGCCTATAAATATCCATTTTGTTTGTTCACAATGAAAAACGTAAAAAAGCATTATCGTAGATTGTATGAAGAGAGTAATCGTGTAGTGCTACTTAGTGAAAGGAACATTCCGGAGTATGCAAAAGTTGGCAGGTTGAAAAACACTAAAAAACTATGTGCAATAAACAACATGCTATCTTTTGAGAGGAAAGATGTAGATTGTACGAAGGATAATAAAATTCTTTTTTGTGCCAGAGTGTCCCCTCAAAAAAGGCCGGAAAGGGCTTTGTATGTGTGGAAGGAAATATATAAAAAATTGCCTGGCTGGTCGATTGATGTAGTGGGTGATGGCAACTTACTTGACCGATTGAAACGACTTTCCGACAAACTTAACTTGGAACGTGTTACATTTCATGGGTTCAAGAATCCCATAGATTTTTATAAGTGTTCAAAAATATTCCTGATGACTTCTGATTATGAAGGATGGGGGCTTACTCTGACTGAGGCTATGCAATATAAATGCGTACCTGTGGTCATGAGTACTTATTCAAGTATTTTTGATATTGTTGACGATGGTAAGAATGGTTGCCTTATACTAAACGTGGATTGCAAGACAATGGCAGATAAGGTGTTGTGGCTTGCGGAAAATCCACAAAAGTTGAATGATATGGCAGATGAGGCTTATAAGAAGACACAGTGTTTTGCTGCTGATAAGATTGCTGATAAGTGGATAAGTGTGTTTGAAGAGGTATTACATCAAAAAGATATTCTGAGATGAAACTAATATCTCTAATTGTGTTATTAATTTCATTAGTATTTTTTTATACGGCCCCTAATTATCCGTCAAGACCATTTATGGGGTTTTGTACAATAATAGCCATATTCTTAATTGTATTACAAATAAAAGGCTATTGTACAGACAAAGAATTAAAGAAAATTTATTTAAGACATTCTACTATATTTCTGATATTTTTTTTTATTGTATTCTTTCAAAGGGCTACTGATTTTTCTTTAGGCATAATAGATCAGGATTCGATTTCTGTATACGATTTGATATGGGCTTACGTTCCTTCTGTTGTCAGTAAAGCAAGTGCTCTTGCTCTTTTAGCTTTAAGTACTTTTTTGTTTGGGTATCATTGCTATAGCCCAAGGCTGTTGAAGGACTGTATATACACATATAAGTTTCGTAGTAAGTATTTTTTGGTAACAAGCGGATTCGGGTTGCTATTCGTATATGTTGCATTGACAGGTATTGGTGATTTTTCAAAGCATTCAGAAGATGAGAATATGGGTTTTTTGATGGTTGCTCAAGCTGTCTTGTTGGCAATTGTAGTAATTTATTCTTATGAGTATAAGAATAAAGTCAATGCAAAAAGTATAAGAATTTTATATTTTTTATTTCCATTGTCATTAATTTTATTTTATCTCTTTGTATATTTTGCTACAGGTAATAGAGGTGGTGCAATAAAAGTGTGTCTTATGTTATTAGCATCTTACGTATACATTGCAAAGGATGGTGTTAATTATAAGAGAATATTTGTGCTTTTTATTATAGGGGCTTTTTCGATGACTCTTATTGGCATCATAAGAATGCAAGAGACAAAAAATTTGAATGAAATATCTTCGTTGATTTCTGCAAAGGAAACAATTTCACCTTTAACAGTTGAATTATCAGGTAGTGTTAATACGGTTCATCTCGTTTTAGCAAATGTTCCTATTAAACAAAATTATAATTGGGGAACTTCGTTTATTAATGGTTTTTCGGTTTTAGTACCTGGTTTAAGTAGAATTACACATGGGGTTGCAGAACCGTCTGGAGAAACGATAACAAAAATGTATTTTGGTGAAAATATGCCAGATTGGGGATGGGGATTCGGCTCTTCATGTATTGCAGATGTTTATATTTCATTCGGAATTCTTGGAATTATAGTCATTTTCTTTTTTTTAGGTCGATTTATTCACTATTTGGAATATGGAACTTTTGTGGCTGATAAGTCTCCGTATTTTTTAATTCTTTCATTTTGTGTCTTTTCACAATTTCATTCCCTTTGTAGAGGCTCATTTTCTATATTGTTTTTAAGTTGGGATTATGCCGTTTTATTGGTATTCCTATTTGTTCAATGTTATAAAAAAAGGAAAATTATACATAATACATAAAGTCAGTTGCTATGGTAAATTCCAAACCCTATTATCCTGAAATTACCTGCCTCAAAGGTATTGCAATTCTGTTTGTTATAATGGGGCATTCGTTGACTCCAGTTTTAAACTTAGACACTGAAATCAGCCCGATATTGCGCTATATAATCGTTGAGCCCCAGATGTCGATGTTTTTCATTGCAAGTGGTTTTTTGTTTTCAGAAACGTTGGATTGGAGGACTTTTTTTAGTAAGAAATTTAAGCGGCTAATGATACCTTATGTGTCGTTTTGGTGCATCATGCAGTTTACTCATTCTGTTCTTGCAGGATTCACAAGGTCGGGGGGTTACGATATTGCCGATGAGATAGTGGCTTTATTTACAGGTGGTCATTATTGGTTTCTTTACGACCTTTTGCTGGTAATGATTACAACAAGGTTGTTCCGTAGTTTTAAGGGGGGATTGATACTGCTTGCAACGATAGCTGTGATATGCCGTTTGTCAATAAGCGATATGCCGACCAATATGTGGAGATATTTCCTTTATACCCCATTCTTTATCGCAGGCATCTATATGCGTAGAAACTATTCGGTAATCAGAAAGTTTGTATCAGAATATCGTTTGCCAATTTTTGCTGTTTCATTGGTGGGCTTTGTTTTGGCTTATATGTTTGAAGAAAAAGAAATGTTTATAGGTCGTATGGCAGGTGTTGTGTTGTTTGTAACTATGTGCTATACAATACTTTATGATTTTAATGGGGGGGATAAAAAGGTCTTTGGAAAGCTGGGGATTTTTCATTTTGGAAAATATTCTTTGCAATATTACCTCAACCATATTCAAACGGCAATGGTGACGATAGCAATCGTTTCGCACTTGCATCTTGATTTTCCATGCAGCCACTATGTAGAATGGCTGTTAATATCTGTTTTGATGACGCTATTCTCGTATATAGCTCTATTGGTAGAGAAACGTTTTAAGGTGTTGCGCATCATGACAGGTTTAGAATAAAACAAAAATAGATGAAAATACTGTTTGTTTCCGAAAGTTATTATCCATATCAAAGTGGTGTGCCGATGGTGGTGAAATATCTGGCCGAAGGTCTTGCGGTTGATAATGAAGTAACTGTTGCTACATCAATTTCTCCGACAGAAGAATTGCCTGTCGGGGATGAATATAATGGGGTGCATATCCGGCGTTTTCTTCTGTGGCACAACATAGCCAAGAGGGTGAAAGGCGATTTATTGGGTATCCGAAGTTTTGTACTTAACGGTTCCTTTGATGTTGTTATAATAGAGTGTGGACAGGCAATGACAACTGATGCTCTGTTGCCCATAATGAGCCAGATAAAAGTTCCGTGCATTCTTCACGCCCATGGTTTATCGGGATTGCTTTGTAAGCCATTCGGCTTAAAGTCTGACTTCAAGCATACCATTGGCGGCACATATAATTGGTTGCGTATGCAGATTTACTACGGCTATACTTTCAAGCGTCAATGTAAATATTTTGCGGCATCCATTAGCTTGACTGATTGCGATTCGGGATTTGATTATGTCACTAAGAATATTCAAAGTAATTATGTGCTTTGTAATGCGGCTGATGACGCATTTTTTGAGAAGGCAGAGGAACAATATGAATTGCCTACTGATGGACGACCATATCTGATTAGCATAGCCAATTATACGGTGGTAAAGAACCAGATAGAAATGATGCGTCAGTTCTACAAATCAAAGCACAAGGAATACGCCCTTGTCATGATAGGTTCAAAGAAAACTCCTTATTACTATGAGTTGCAAAAGGCAAAAGCTAAATTTGACAGACAGTATGGTGAGCGTTCGGTCTTTATGTTTACCGGAATAGACCGTAAGTATTTTCCCTACATCTTGGACAAGGCTTCTGCCTACTTGGTTTCCAGTACACATGAAGAATTTTCTATATCTGTAATAGAGGCAATGGCAAGGTCATTGCCGTTTATAAGTACTAATGTGGGAAATGCTCATCAACTACCTGGTGGCATAGTTGTGGATGACATACGTGATATGCACTTGACAATAGATGCAATGTTAGGTAATGACAAAGAACGTGCCAGGCTGGGTAAAGAAGGAAAGCAATATGCTTTTGAAAATTGTCGTAGGCGTACAGCTGTGAAAAAAATGGAAAGTATAATACACAAAGTTTTGCAGCAACAAGTGAAGAGCAACAAATATTAGCGTATATGAAAACAATACTTTTTATATGTCCGTATTTCGGTAAACTGCCAATTGCTCACATGAAGTTGTGGTTGTTGTCATGCGAAAAGAACCCTACTATCAATTGGTTGATACTGACGGACGATTATACGGAAGAGTTGAAATACCCGTCAAATGTGAAGGTGGTTTATACAACCTTGGAAGCTATAAAGCAACAGGTGCAAAAGATGTTTGACTTTCCTATATATCTTGACCATCCATATAAATTATGTGACTATAAACCGGCGTATGGTTATATATTCCCTGAATACACCAAAGGTTATGACTATTGGGGACACTGTGACATGACGGATTGTATTTTTGGAAATTTGCGTAAGTTTTTGACTGACGAGTTCCTTACTGGTGCGGACAAGTTCCTGTATCTTGGCCATATGACCATATATAGGAACACCGATGAAGTGAACCATAGAATATTTGAGGACGTGTCATTCCGAAAAAACAATCTAAAAGAAATTTTGGGGTCGGAACGTAATTGGGCTTTTGACGAGCTGAATCCTATAAGTATAAACACCATATACATGGAGTACGGATGGAGAATAAAACGTTTTGATGAAATGTACGCTGATATAAAAGCCTCTGAGAAAAATTTTGTGACAGGCAAATACGATGAACGTTTCATATATAAAGGGCCATCTGAAGGGAAGCATGTTTTCGAGTGGAATTCAGGAATCCTGACAGACTGGATACTTCATAAAGATGGTTCCTTGACATCTCGGGAATTAGGCTATGTGCATTTTCAGAAGAGATGCATGAAGGATAAGGTTTCTGAAACCATCAGATTCTGCATCGTACCGAATGCGTATATAGATACCCCTAATAAGATTGACTTGGCTTTTGTTCGCAAACATACAAAATATTGCAGATACATGTATCCGCAATATTTTAAGTTACGATATAAAAACCTGAAATTCAAATTAAAGAACAGCATCAAAAGATTTTTTGTGCATGAGAGACCATAATATATTCGTAACCATAGCAATTCCTTTTTATAATTCTGAGTGTTTCCTTGCTGATGCCATTCAGTCAGTTGTGAACCAGACTTATATAAACTGGGAATTATTGCTGATGGATGACAACGGAACAGACGGTTCACGTAAAATTGCTGAAAAATTTGCAGCAAAAGACAAAAGAATACGATTGGTTAGTGATAACGAGAATCACGGGCTTCCCTCTCGTCTTAATGAAAGTGTAGAGTTGGCCAAAGGTGAGATATATGTCCGTATGGATGATGATGACATTATGGTTGCGGACAGAGTGGAAACGCAAGTGGAGTACCTGTTGGAACATCCGGACGTTGATGTAGTGGGGGCGTCAGCAATGATAATTGATGATAAAAATAATATTATACGTTCCTCTGATATGAGCGGTGTTTCTACTGGGTTTATACATCCTACGGTTTGTGGGAGGACAGAATGGTTTCGTAGAAACAAGTATAATGAGAAATGTCGTAGATGCCAAGACTGTGAACTCTGGCTTCGGACGGCAGGCAGCAGCAATTTTTACAACATAGAACGTCCGTTGCTGTTCTACCGTGAATTTGGTATACCGTCCTTGAAGAAAAATCTGAAAGCTCATCAGGCGCAACGCTATATCTATCGTGGTTACAAGCGATATGGAAAATCATTTGCATGGTATCTTAAATCAATTATGTCTACATATATAAAGGATGCTGTTTATCTGTTCTTTGCTGCTATAGGAAAAATGGATTATTTGGTGGGTATGAGAAAAAGGAGGCAGTTGCCGAAAGAACTATGGCTGAGTGAGGTAAGTGTAAACATATAGAAAATAAATTATGAAGCCAAAATTATTTCAAATGGTTCTTGTTTTTGAGTATAATAGAGAGGTAAGATGAAAGGTAATCACTCACTGTATGGCACTTGACTCTTTTTTAATCGATTGTAATTTTTGCTTCATAATTTGATTTTTCGAGATTATGAATATGAGTGAATTTTACAGTGAATTTTTATTCCGTTATCAAATGGATGGAGGAGATTCGTTTGAGTCCTCTTACGGTAACCGATGTTCCTAAAGAGAATTCTCCTGATACGGGTGATGTTTTTATCTTTCTTGGTAAAGGCCGCTGTAATTTGGAGATTCTTCTTATCCCAATTATGGCAAGTTCTCAAGCCGATATATGATGAGCCCCAAGATTTAGCGACTAATATTTTCATCAAAGCAGTTCGTTATGCCGTGAACGAATGGGCGGCTATATGCCGTTATGTCAATAGTGGTCAGGCGGAAATTGATAACAATACATTGCGGATGTTTTACGAAAATTAGTATCTGGAGAAACAGATTACATGGCACTTCTGCTAATGAATATTGCAAAATAATTGTAAGCAGTCAAAAAATGGCTATTGATTGCAACCTCTATCTTCGCTGCGAACAAAAATTTTAGAATTTATGTATA
>NZ_CAXUGK010000019.1:0-96170 GCF_964250605.1 Bacteroides sp. AR20
CAGTGGGAGAGTAGGTAGTCGCCGTTTTCAGAAGAAGCCTCCGTGTCTGATAAGGATACGGAGGCTTTGTTCGTTTTTGGCGGTCTCATAAACTTTTCTTATATTTGCGCCGAACTAATTTTATATCAACGTTTAAAGCAAATTGAAAGTATGAAGACTAAAGTTTTATTGGCTGCCGTTGCGGTAGCGTTTTCTTTCGCAGTGACATCTTGTGGCAACAAAAAGGCTGCAGATTCTAATGCAACTGAGGCAGATTCTTGCTGTGCTGCAAAAACAGAACAAGTATGTGACTCTGCAAAGGCATGTTGCCAGGCTGCTGATTCAGCAGCGTGTCCTAAGGCTGCATGTGATGGTGCCAAGTGTGACAAACCTTGTGAAAAGAAGTAATTCAGAACTTGTATTGAACTGAAGAATAAGGAAAGGCGTACCTTGAGGTACGCCTTTTTTTGTGATATATTTCAGCGATAAATGAATACAAACTTATAAAATGATATTTTTTATCGGAAAAAAGTAACGAATTTGTTTGTGTGGTACGAAATAATATCTACCTTTGCAACGTCAAAACAAAAAAGAAGATGATTCAGAACTTTACATATATTCTACTGTGTGGTATTATTATTCTACTGGCAAAGTTTAGTGGAAGTGAGTGCTGTGCGTGAATATATATGTAAGATGCAATGATATATGAAGCCTTTCTCACTTCCAAGTGTGAAAGGCTTTTTTTATGGAACATAAATTAAATACAATAAAGCAATGAGTGACAAATTATTTATTTTCGACACAACGCTCCGCGATGGCGAGCAGGTTCCGGGATGCCAATTGAATACAGTGGAAAAGATTCAGGTAGCCAGACAACTGGAAGCCCTGGGGGTGGACGTGATTGAAGCCGGATTTCCGATTTCAAGTCCGGGAGATTTCAATTCGGTCATTGAGATATCAAAAGCTGTGACATGGCCCACTATCTGCGCCTTGACACGTGCCGTACAGAAAGATATTGATGTGGCGGCAGAGGCTTTGCAGTTTGCCAAGCATAAACGCATTCATACTGGTATCGGTACATCTGACTCGCACATTAAGTATAAATTCAATTCCAATCGCGAAGAAATTATAGAGCGTGCAGTGGCTGCCGTAAAGTATGCACGTAAGTATGTGGATGATGTAGAGTTCTATGCCGAAGATGCAGGCCGAACGGATAATGAATATTTGGCACGGGTGGTAGAAGCTGTTATCAAGGCAGGTGCGACTGTGGTGAATATTCCCGATACAACGGGGTATTGCTTGCCTGATGAGTATGGCGCGAAGATAAGATATCTGATGGAACATGTCAACGGTATTCATAATGCCATTATTTCTACTCATTGCCACAATGACTTGGGCATGGCTACTGCCAATACAATGGCTGGCGTACTGAATGGTGCCCGCCAGGTGGAGGTAACCATCAATGGTATTGGTGAACGTGCCGGCAATACTTCTCTTGAGGAAGTGGCGATGATTATCAAATGTCACAAGGACATAGAAATCGAGACCAACATCAATACACAGAAGATTTATCCAACCAGCCGTATGGTGTCTAGCCTGATGAACATGCCGGTGCAGCCCAACAAGGCTATTGTAGGTCGCAATGCTTTTGCCCATTCGTCGGGTATCCACCAGGATGGTGTGTTGAAGAATGTACAGACTTACGAAATCATTGACCCGCATGATGTGGGTATTGATGATAATTCCATCGTATTGACAGCCCGTAGCGGACGTGCAGCCTTGAAGAATCGTTTGTCGATATTGGGAGTACAGCTGGATCAGGAGAAGCTGGACAAAGTGTATGAAGAGTTCTTGAAACTTGCCGATAAGAAGAAAGATATCAATGATGACGACATTCTGGTATTGGCAGGGGCAAATCGTACGCAGAACCACCGTATCAAACTGGAATATCTCCAGGTGACCAGTGGGGTGGGGGTTCGTTCGGTTGCCAGTTTGGGATTGAACATCTCCGGTGAGAAGTTTGAAGCCGCTGCCAGTGGAAACGGTCCGGTAGATGCCGCTATCAAGGCTTTGAAGAAGATTATCGACCGCCATATGACATTGAAGGAATTCACCATCCAGGCTATTAGCAAGGGTAGCGACGATATGGGTAAGGTACATATGCAGGTGGAATACGATAATCATATTTATTATGGGTTCGGTGCCAATACGGATATTATCGCGGCATCAGTGGAAGCGTACATCGACTGTATCAATAAGTTCAAGATGTGATTTTAATCGTAAATTGTAAATAGCTAAATTGTACATAAAGAGATGAATACATTATTTGATAAAATCTGGGATGCCCATGTGGTACAGAAAGTGGAAGACGGTCCCACACAGCTTTATATTGACCGGCTTTATTGTCATGAAGTAACCAGCCCGCAAGCCTTTTCGGGATTGCGCGAACGTGGAATCAAGTGTTTCCGTCCGGAAAAGATTTTCTGTATGCCCGACCATAACACGCCGACGCATGACCAGGACAAGCCGATTGAAGACCCGGTTTCAAAGACTCAGGTAGATACACTGGCCAAGAATGCGGAAGAGTTTGGATTGGCCCATTTCGGCATGATGGACAAGAAGAACGGAATTATCCATGTAGTAGGTCCGGAACGCGGGCTGACCCTGCCTGGCATGACCATTGTCTGCGGTGACTCGCATACTTCCACCCACGGGGCGATGGGAGCAGTGGCTTTCGGTATCGGTACGAGTGAGGTGGAAATGGTAATGGCCTCGCAATGTATCCTTCAGACCCGTCCTAAGACAATGCGCATCACTGTCGACGGCAAACTTGGCAAGGGAGTGACGGCAAAAGATCTAGCATTGTATATGATGTCGAAGATGACGACCAGCGGCGCTACGGGATATTTCGTGGAATATGCCGGAGAAGCTGTGCGTGGTCTGACTATGGAAGGCCGTCTGACCTTGTGCAATCTGAGTATAGAGATGGGTGCCCGCGGCGGTATGGTTGCTCCGGATGAGACCACTTTCGAGTACATCAAAGGACGCGAATATGCTCCGAAGGGTGAGGCATGGGACAAGGCATTGGCCTATTGGAAAACATTGAAGAGTGATGAGGATGCAGTGTTCGACAAGGAAGTCCGTTTTGCTGCCGAAGATATTGAACCGATGATTACATACGGTACCAACCCGGGCATGGGTATGGGTATCACACAACATATTCCTACTACCGAAGGCATGGGAGAAGCTGCCCGGACCTCTTTCATGAAGTCTATTAGCTATATGGGTTTCCAACCGGGAGAACCTTTGCTGGGTAAGAAGGTTGACTATGTGTTTTTGGGTGCCTGCACCAATGGACGCATTGAGGATTTCCGTGCATTTGCCTCCATTGTGAAAGGCCGTCAGAAAGCCGGGAATGTAGTGGCATGGCTGGTTCCGGGCTCCTGGATGGTAGATGCACAGATTCGCGAAGAGGGACTGGACAAGATTTTGGAAGAGGCCGGTTTTGCCATTCGCCAACCGGGTTGCTCCGCTTGTCTGGCAATGAACGACGATAAGGTGCCTGCCGGAAAGTATGCAGTGTCTACCAGTAACCGTAATTTTGAAGGACGCCAGGGGCCGGGTTCCCGAACACTGCTTGCCAGCCCGCTTGTAGCTGCAGCAGCGGCAGTGACTGGAGTAATTACTGACCCGAGAACGCTGATTTGATGTACGATTGGACGATTTACGATTAAAATTACTTCGTAAATCAAACATCGTTCAACAAAGGTAAATCAAGAGTATTTTCAATCGTAAATTGTAAATCGTAAATACAAAGATGAAGACAAAATTTGATATAATAACCAGTACTTGTGTGCCTCTTCCATTAGAGAATGTGGATACAGACCAGATAATCCCTGCACGTTTTCTGAAAGCTACTACCCGTGAGGAAAAGTTCTTCGGAGATAATTTATTCCGCGATTGGCGCTATCATCCGGACGGTTCTCTGAACAAGGACTTTGTTTTGAACAATCCCACTTACGGTGGACAGATTCTGGTGGCGGGAAAGAACTTCGGTTCCGGTTCCAGCCGTGAGCATGCTGCATGGGCCATTGCCGGTTACGGTTTCCGCGTGGTGGTATCGAGTTTCTTTGCCGATATACACAAGAACAATGAACTGAACAACTTTGTGCTTCCGGTGGTGGTAAGTGAGCCGTTCCTGAAAGAGTTGTTCGACTCTATCTCTGCCAATCCGAAGATGGAAGTGGAAGTGAATCTGCCCGAACAGACCATCACCAACAAAGCTACGGGCAAGATCGAACATTTTGAAATCAATGCCTACAAGAAACATTGCCTGATGAATGGCTTGGATGACATCGATTTTCTGGTTGAGAATAAAGATAAGATAGAAGCTTGGGAGAATAAAAATGAAGCATAATCATCCGAAGATAGAAATCATGGACACTACGCTCCGCGACGGTGAACAGACCAGCGGAGTCTCCTTTGTGCCCCATGAGAAGCTGATGATTGCCCGTTTGTTGCTGGAGGAATTGAAGGTAGACCGGGTAGAGGTGGCTTCTGCGCGGGTATCCGAAGGAGAGTTTGATGCCGTAAAAATGATTTGTGACTGGGCGGCACGCCGTAATCTGTTGCCAAGAGTAGAAGTGCTTGGCTTTGTAGATGGCCACACGTCGGTGGACTGGATACATGCGACCGGTTGCCGTGTCATCAATCTGCTGTGCAAAGGCTCGCTGAAGCATTGCACCTACCAGTTGAAGAAGACTCCCGAAGAGCATATCGAGGATATTCTGTCCGTAGTGGATTACGCCAACGAGCAGGATATGGTAGTGAATGTCTATCTGGAAGACTGGAGCAACGGCATGAAAGATTCTCCGGAATATGTGTTCCGTCTGATGGACGCCTTGAAGCAGACCAATATCCGCCGCTATATGTTGCCTGACACGTTGGGCGTATTGAACCCGCTGCAGGTCATCGAGTTCATGCGCAAGATGGTGAAACGCTATCCGCATGCCCATTTTGACTTCCATGCCCACAATGACTATGACCTTGCCGTGAGCAATGTGCTTGCCGCCGTACTTAGCGGTTGCAAGGGACTGCATACTACCATTAACGGCCTGGGCGAACGCGCCGGCAATGCTCCGCTTGCCAGTGTGCAGGCTATCCTGAAAGACCACTTCAATGCCATTACCAACATTGACGAAAGCCGCCTGAACGACGTAAGCCGTGTGGTGGAGTCCTACTCGGGCATCGTCATTCCCGCCAATAAACCGATTGTTGGCGAGAATGTATTTACCCAAGTGGCAGGCGTCCATGCCGACGGTGACAATAAAAGTAACCTCTACTGCAACGACCTCCTGCCCGAACGCTTTGGTCGCAAGCGAGAGTATGCCCTGGGCAAGAACAGCGGTAAAGCCAATATCCGGAAGAATCTGGAGGACTTGGGGTTACAACTGGATGAAGATGCCATGCGCAAAGTGACCGAACGCATCATTGAGTTGGGCGACAAGAAAGAGCTGGTGACGCAAGAAGACCTGCCCTATATCGTTTCGGACGTACTGAAGCACGGAATGGCAGAAGAACGCGTCAGCCTTAAGAGCTATATTGTGAATCTGGCGTATGGATTGAAGCCGATGGCTACGTTGAAGATAGAAATTAACGGAAAGGAATATGAGGAAAGTTCCAGTGGAGATGGCCAGTATGATGCTTTTGTGCGCGCCTTGCGCAAGATATATAAAGTGACACTGGGTCGTAAGTTCCCGATGCTGACAAACTATGCCGTGACCATTCCTCCCGGCGGGCGTACCGATGCCTTTGTGCAGACGGTTATTACCTGGAGTTTTGAAGATACGATATTCCGTACACGCGGATTGGACGCAGACCAGACGGAAGCGGCCATCAAGGCGACGGTGAAGATGCTGAATATCATAGAAGACGAATACGAATCATAAAAAATGAATCTCATGGAGAAAAAGAAATCGTTTTTTGAGAGGCGTCCTTATGTATGCTATGCGTTGTATGCAGGCTTGCTTTTTGCTTTTAACCTCTTTCTGCGTTGGTGGAGCGGCGAGTTGGATGCGGACGAGTATCTTATGTCAGTCATCAATACCCTTATATTGACGGCAGGTTTTGTGTGGGGTGACCGGTATCGCCGCAAGAATCTTGCAAACAAAAAGAAGATAGATGAACTTTTAAATAATAAATAAAACAATGGATTTTAAAATTGCAGTGTTGGCCGGTGACGGTATCGGCCCCGAAATCTCTACCGTAGGCGTGGATGTGATGACTGCCGTGTGTGAGAAGTTCGGACATAAAGTGAACTATGAATATGCCATCTGCGGTGCAGACGCGATAGACAAGGTGGGTGACCCGTTTCCCGAAGCCACTTATGAGGCTTGTAAAAATGCGGATGCTGTATTGTTCTCTGCCGTAGGTGACCCGAAATTCGACAATGACCCTACTGCCAAAGTGCGTCCCGAGCAGGGCTTGCTGGCTATGCGCAAGAAACTGGGACTGTTTGCCAACATCCGTCCCGTGCAGACCTTCAAATGTCTGCTCCATAAGTCTCCCCTTCGTGCGGAACTGGTGGATGGTGCCGATTTCCTTTGCATCCGCGAATTGACCGGTGGCATGTACTTCGGTGAGAAATACCAGGACAATGACAAGGCGTATGATACGAACATGTATACCCGTCCTGAGATTGAGCGTATCCTGAAAGTCGGATTTGAATATGCCATGAAACGCAGTAAACATCTTACGGTGGTGGATAAAGCCAATGTGCTTGCCTCTTCCCGTCTTTGGAGACAGATTGCCCAGGAGATGGCACCGCAGTACCCCGAGGTGACAACCGACTATATGTTTGTGGACAACGCCGCCATGAAGATGATTCAAGAGCCGAAATTCTTTGACGTAATGGTTACGGAAAATACGTTTGGTGATATTTTGACGGACGAGGGTTCCTGCATCAGTGGCTCTATGGGATTGCTGCCTTCTGCTTCTACGGGAGAGAGCACGCCGGTATTCGAACCTATCCATGGTTCCTGGCCGCAGGCGAAAGGCTTGAATATAGCCAATCCGCTGGCGCAAATTTTGTCTGTAGCCATGCTTTTCGAATACTTCGACCTGAAAGAGGAGGGGGCGTTGATTCGTAAGGCAGTTGATGCTTCACTCGATGCGAATGTACGTACACCGGAGATTCAAGTAGAAGGTGGCGACAAATACGGTACCAAGGAAGTGGGCGCGTGGATTGTAGACTATCTTAAGAAGTCTTGATAACAGTGTCTCATTACCGTTCTGTTCATCAGTAACTTCTCACTGCAAAGTTCTGCAAACCTTTTGCAGTGTCACTGCAAAGCTGTTACAGTTGCGCTGCAAAGCAGTTGCAGTACCACTGCAAACCTATTTGCAGTAACGCTGCAGCTCGTTTGCAGTACTACTGCAAAAAGCATGCACCATCTTTGCAGTGGGAAGTCGCTGATTGTCAGATATGGTTCTTCCTCCTCATCCTGCCTTCTTCAATCGTTTCATATCCTTTCATCCTCTTTATTCGTGTTAAGCTTTGATAGATGGCAGTATAATCTTTCCTTTCCCGCACGGTTTATTTCTTGGAATTTCCATATCTTTGTCAGCATATCCATGTTACATAAGTGTGTACGGGAAGAATGTATTAGACAGTGAGATTATGGCGAAAATTGCAAAGAACCTGACGGAGTTGATTGGGCATACTCCTTTGATGGAATTGGCTGAATACAGTCGTAAATACGGATTGAAAAGAAATATTGTGGCTAAGCTGGAATCTTTTAATCCGGCGGGAAGCGTGAAGGACCGTGTGGCATTTGCCATGATTGAGGATGCCGAGGCACGTGGGGCTTTGAAACCCGGAGCCACGATTATTGAACCTACCAGTGGCAATACCGGCGTGGGACTGGCGATGGTGGCAACCATCAAGGGATATCATTTGATATTGACCATGCCGGAGACCATGAGTGTGGAACGCCGTAATCTGTTGAAAGCCTTGGGTGCGGAGATTGTACTGACCGACGGACTGGCAGGTATGGCCGGCTCCATTGCCAAAGCGAAAGAATTGCGGGATGCGATACCTGGTGCGGTTATTCTGCAGCAGTTTGAGAATCCCTCCAATGCCAAGGCTCATGAACATACTACGGGGGAAGAAATCTGGACGGACACGGATGGTAAAGTGACTGTTTTTGTTGCCGGTGTGGGCACGGGCGGTACGGTCTGTGGAGTGGCGCGTGCCTTGAAGAAACATAATCCGGATGTCTATGTTGTGGCTGTAGAACCGGCCTCCTCTCCGGTTCTGGAAGGAGGGGAAGATGCACCGCACCGCATCCAGGGGATTGGGGCCAATTTTATTCCTTCCATTTATGATGCTTCTGTAGTAGACGAGATTATTCCGGTGCCCGATGACGAGGCCATTCGTGGAGGACGAGAGCTGGCTTCTACGGAAGGCTTGCTGGCTGGCATCTCATCCGGTGCGGCGGTATATGCGGCACGGTTGCTGGCCGAACGCCCTGAATTTGCGGATAAAATGATTGTTGCCCTACTGCCCGATACGGGGGAACGCTATTTGTCAACAGAACTGTTCGCTTTCGATACCTATCCTTTGGAATAAATACTGAACTATTATATGAAGAAACTTATTTTTTCTTTCTTCTTGTGTGGAGCCACGATGTTCCCTGCCTTTTCACAAACCTATCAGGAACTGAGCGAACGTGCGGTTGCAGCCACGGAGCAAGACAGCTTGTCATTGGCCGAAAAATACATTGAACAAGCTTTGAAAATGGAGCCCGCCAATCCTCATAACGCTTTGCTGTTCTCCAACTTGGGTACGATACAACGTCGGCAGCACCGGTATGAGCAGGCCCTTGACTCGTATACGCTGGCATTGAACATTGCTCCGCGTGCCATACCCGCCCTGATGAATCGTGCCGCTCTTTATCTAGAGTTGGGAAAGGATGACTTGGCCCGGATAGACTATTCTTTGGTGCTGGATATAGAGAGCGATAATCAGGAAGCCTTGCTGATGCGTGCCTATATCTATATGCGGCAGCGCAACTATAATTTTGCAAAGTCTGATTATGAACGTCTGCTGAAACTTGCCCCCCAGAGTTACAATGGCCGTCTGGGGTTGGCTACACTGGAGCAGAAGGAGGGCAAATATGAAGCGGCGCTTTCGATATTGAATGCCATGATTGCAGAAAAAGGAGGAGAAGCTACCCGGCTGACTACCCAGCAATATGCCGTACTTTACGTAGCACGTGCGGGTGTAGAGCAGGATATGAAACATGTGGACCTGGCCATGATGGACTTGGAAGAAGCCATCAAGCTGGATGCTTCGCAGACAGAAGCCTACTTGATACGGGGGCAAATTTACCTTTCTCAAAAGAAAAAGGAGTTGGCAAAACGTGACTTCGAAAAAGCCATTTCGCTTGGCGTGCCGCAAGGTGACCTTAGGGATTTACTGTTACAGTGTAAATAATATTCAACTGTATTTCCGTATCAGTTCCACAAACTCTTTTCCGTATTTCTTCTTTTTATATTCACCGATACCGCTGATATTACCAAATTCTTCTATGGTAGTGGGGCGGGAGGTGCTGAGTAGGTGGAGCACTTTGTCGGACAGTACGATATAGGCAGGAAGTGCTTCCTGGTCGGCAAGGCGTTTGCGGAGAGTGCGGAGAGCCTCGAAAAGTTCCCCACTTTCTTTATTGGGCAATCCCAATGGCAATTCTTTGGTTGGAACTGTAGCCTTGCGTTTACGGCCTCTTGTAGCTTGTACAGCTTCCTCGCGGCGGATGGTGACAAGCAGGGCGCGTGCTCTGCCAAACAAGACATCTGTTCCGCTTTGAGTAATTTTCAGATGGTTGTTTTCATTGTAGGCTATTTCGAAATAGCCGAGTTGCAACATTTGCAGCAGGTAGTCATGCCAATCTCTGGCAGGTACTTCACGCCCGGCTCCAAAGGTCTTAAGGCGATGGTATCCCCTTTCTGTAACTTCAGAACTCATGTTTCCTCGGAGGATGTCCACTAAAATACCGGTTCCTATCTGTTGCTCGGAACGCGCGATTGCACTAAGTGCCTTTTGTACGATTATTGTACCATCGAAACGTTCGGGGGGATTTTTGCATACATCACAGTTTCCACAGTCGCAGGTCGTATTTTCACCGAAATAGCTTAACAGAATGCGGCGGCGGCAGATATCTGCTTCCGCATATTGCTGCATGCGTTGCAGTTTTTCCAGGTTGATGCTTTGTTGTCCGCTGTCCGTTGCGAATTTAGTGAGCAGAATGAGGTCGGCCAGTGAATAGAACAAAAGGGTGTCACTGGGCATTCCGTCTCGTCCGGCACGTCCTATTTCTTGATAGAAACTTTCAATGCTTTTGGGCAAATTGTAATGAATTACCCAGCGCACATTGCTTTTGTCAATTCCCATTCCAAAGGCAATGGTGGCGCATACCACTTGCACGCGATCATTGATGAAGTCGTCTTGTGCTTCATCTCTTCGTGCCGACGACAGTCCGGCATGATAGACTGCTGACTTTATCCCTTGTTTTTGAAGCATTTGTGCCACTGTTTCAGTCTTGCTGCGGCTCATGCAATAAATGATGCCGCTCTCTCCCGGATGGCGGGCGATGAAGTCGAGGATGGCTTTGCTTTTTTCCTTCTGCTGGTAACCTCTTTTTACGGTGAGACTCAGGTTGGGACGGTCGAAAGATGAAATGAAAATTCTCGGTTGGTTGAGGTGTAGCTGTTTAATAATATCTTCACGGGTTATTTTATCGGCTGTGGCAGTAAGTGCAATGATGGGAACCTGGGGAAACAGTTGGTGAAGGATGTCCATCTGTGTATATTCCGGACGGAAATCGTGTCCCCATTGTGAGATGCAGTGAGCTTCATCAATGGCGAAAAGGGAAATATGCATATCCCTTAACAGATAGTTGGCTTCCGCCAATAATTTTTCAGGAGAAATATATAGCAGTTTCAGCTTGCCTTCCATGCATGCACGTCGTAGGGAAGCATTCTCTGTTTCATCATTATTGCTGTTCAGTGCACCGGCCGCGATACCGTTTGCACAGAGCGTTTCCACTTGGTCCTTCATCAAGGAAATGAGCGGAGAAACCACTACCGCCGTGCCTTCACTCAATAGGGCGGGAAGTTGGTAGCAGATGGATTTTCCACCTCCCGTAGGCATCAGTACCAATGCGTCTTTACGGTCCATCAGATGGCGTATGATGTCTTCTTGTAAGGGGCGGAAACTGTCGTAACCGAAATATGTCTTGAGCGTTTGTAGCATAATCTGGCAGTATGGATTTCTTCCGGCAAAGGTACACTAATTATTGCATATACTACAAATGGAAAGTCATCAAGATTTTGTATCATATGAGTTTCTGCAAAAGGTTAAAGTTTCTTATTAATGGCTGAATTGACCTACTTTTCAACCTTTTTCGTTGTTTATTTATCAAAAATATATACGGGAAAAGTTGTGTATTAAAAAAAAATGTCTGACTTTTGTAAAGTCTAAGGGGCTAACCCTTTGGCTTTTCCGATTTTAAACAACCCTAACCAGTTAATTCAATGAGTGATTTAGAAAACAATGCCCAGGAAAAAGGAACGAAGAAACGTCCTTACAACCTGCGCGAAAAGAAAGAAAAGGATGCTGCCTACCGTTCTTTGATAAGGCCGGAATTGGCAGATGAGTTGTATGACAAGATATTGAATATCGTTGTTGTACAAAAGAAGTACAGAGATGCTGATTATTCCGCTAAGGATTTGGCGAAAGAATTGCAGACCAATACTCGCTATTTGTCTGCAGTGGTGAATTCACGCTTCGGCATGAACTATTCTTGCCTGCTGAATGAATATAGAGTAAAAGAAGCGCAGCATTTGTTGACAGACAAAAGATATGCTGACAAGAATGTAGAGGAGATCAGTACGATGGTCGGCTTTGCAAACCGTCAGTCTTTTTATGCTGCTTTCTATAAAAATGTAGGTGAGACTCCTAATGGATATCGTAAAAGACACGCAGAAAAAGAAGCTAAGAAGAAATAATTCTGTATGACTGAATGAATAAAAAGGAAATATTCCGGAACAGTTGTTTCGGGATACTTCCTTTTCTTCTTTTTTAATACCAATCTATATACTCCCGACACATGAAGAAACAACTAATTTCTATGGTGACTGCCCTTTCTCTATTGACGGCTTGTGGCGGAAATCCGAAAACAACTGCTGAGGCAGAAAAAATTGACTATACAGTGGAACAATTTGCAGATTTACAGATTTTACGTTACCGCGTACCAGGTTTTGAGGATTTGTCCCTCAAACAAAAAGAATTGGTTTATTATTTGACGGAAGCGGCTTTGCAGGGCAGAGACATTCTTTTCGACCAGAATGGCAAGTATAACCTGACGATTCGCCGGATGCTGGAAGCTGTCTATACCGGCTATAAGGGAGATAAGAATACTCCTGATTTCAAGGCTATGGAAGTGTACCTCAAGCGGGTATGGTTCTCTAACGGCATTCATCATCACTATGGTAGCGAAAAGTTCGTTCCGGGATTTACTCCCGAATTCTTCAGGCAGGCTGTACAGAGTGTGGATGCAGCTACATTGCCGCTTGCCGAAGGACAGACTGTGGAACAACTGTGCGAGGAAGTGTTCCCCGTTATTTTCGACCCCACGGTGATGCCCAAACGGGTGAACCAAGCTGCCGGTGAAGATTTGGTTTTGACTTCCGCATGCAATTATTACGATGGCGTGACGCAGCAGGAGGCCGAAGATTTCTATAATGCCTTGAAGAATCCGCAGGATGAAACTCCCGTTTCCTATGGTTTGAATAGCCGTTTGGTGAAAGAGGATGGCAAGATTCAGGAGAAAGTATGGAAAGTGGGGGGCTTGTATGGACAGGCACTTGAAAAGATTGTCTACTGGCTGAAGAAGGCAGAAGGAGTTGCCGAGACTCCCGAGCAGAAGGCGGTGATAGCCAAACTGATGGAATTCTATGAAACCGGCGATTTGAAGACATTCGATGAATATGCCATTTTGTGGGTGAAGGATTTGAACTCACGCATTGACTTTGTGAACGGTTTTACCGAAAGTTATGGTGACCCGCTCGGCATGAAGGCAAGCTGGGAATCTCTGGTGAATTTTAAAGATTTGGAAGCTACCCAGCGTACAGAGTTGATAAGCGGCAATGCACAGTGGTTTGAGGACCATTCGCCGGTAGACGGACAATTCAAGAAGGAGAAAGTGAAAGGGGTGTCTGCTAAGGTAATCACGGCGGCTATTCTGGCCGGTGACTTGTATCCTGCAACAGCTATCGGCATCAACCTGCCCAATGCCAACTGGATACGTAGCCATCATGGTTCGAAATCCGTTACAATCGGTAACATTACAGATGCTTATAACAAGGCAGCTCACGGCAACGGGTTCAATGAGGAGTTTGTGTACAGTGATGCAGAGCTTCAACTGATTGATAAGTATGCAGATGTGACAGATGAACTGCATACTGACTTGCATGAATGTTTGGGACATGGTTCCGGTAAATTGCTCCCGGGTGTGGACCCCGATGCGTTGAAGGCATATGGTTCTACTATCGAAGAAGCGCGCGCCGACTTGTTCGGACTCTACTACGTGGCCGACCCGAAGCTGGTGGAACTGGGGCTTACTCCAAGTGCGGATGCTTATAAGGCTCAATACTACACCTATCTGATGAATGGTTTGATGACACAGCTTGTACGTATCGAACCGGGTAACAATGTAGAAGAAGCCCATATGCGCAACCGTCAGCTCATAGCCCGCTGGGTGTACGAGAAAGGTGCGGCAGAAAAGGTTGTGGAATTGGTAAAGAAGGATGGGAAGACGTACGTCGTGATAAACGATTATGAGAAAGTGCGTGACTTGTTTGGCCGGTTGCTTGCCGAGATACAGCGTATCAAGTCCACCGGTGACTATGCCGGCGCCCATGATTTGGTGGAAGCCTATGCCGTGAAAGTCGATCCCGCTTTGCATGCCGAAGTGCTGGAACGCTACAAGAAGCTGAATCTTGCGCCGTATAAGGGGTTCGTCAATCCCAAGTATGAAGCGGTGACGGATGCCGACGGTACTATAACAGATGTGACAGTGACTTATGATGAAGGTTATGCGGAACAGATGTTGCGTTATAGCAAAGATTATTCTACATTGCCTTCTGTCAATAAATGATGAACTATGATAGATACTAAAGAGCAGCTGCATCAGCAGCTGAAAGATATAAAGACACAGCTCCGTCTCTCAATGAACGGGGCTGTGTCCCAAAGTATGCGTGAGAAAGGGCTGGTATATAAGCTGAACTTTGGCGTGGAGCTGCCCCGTATCAAGGGTATTGCTGCCGGTTACGAGAAGGACCACTCTCTGGCTCAGGCTTTGTGGAAAGAAGATATCAGAGAGTGTAAAATATTGGCGGGACTTTTACAGCCGGTAGAGAGTTTCCTGCCCGAGATAGCCGATATCTGGGTGGAAGATATCCGTAATATCGAGATTGCAGAACTTACCAGCATGAATTTATTCCAACATCTTCCTTATGCGCCTGCCAAGTCCTTCCATTGGATTGCAAGCGAGGACGAATACACGCAGGTTTGCGGCTTCCTCACCATAGCCCGTCTATTGATGAAGAAAGGGGATATGAACGAACGGGTTGAAAATGAGTTCCTCGACCAGGCAATAACGGCTTTTTTGTCGGGCTCCTACCATGTACGCAATGCAGCCATGACTGCCATCCGCCGCTTTATGCAGCAAAATGAGGAAAATTCTTTTCAAGTTTGCCGCAGGGTGGAGGGTATGGACAATTCTTCTTCTGATGTAGAACAATTACTATACAATCTTGTAAAAGAGGAGGTTTGTTAGATTAGTTCTATGGTTATAGAGACTGATGCGGTAAGGGAATATTTCCCTTATCGCAATTTTTATCTCTTTCTCGTTTGCTTTCCACAAAAAAGGATTAACTTTGTTGGCTGTAAAACTGCGCCGTCAAATGGAAAGTCAGAATGTGAAAGATACAGTTAGGCAGATATTCACTGAATATCTGAATGCGAACGGGCATCGGAAGACTCCCGAACGTTATGCTATACTTGACACCATTTACTCCATAGACGGTCATTTTGATATCGACACGCTCTATTCACTGATGGCCGACCAGGAGAACTTCCGCGTCAGCCGTGCAACGCTTTACAATACCATCATTTTGCTTATAAATGCTCGTCTGGTCATCAAGCATCAGTTCGGCAACTCTTCCCAATACGAAAAATCTTATAATCGCGATACGCACCATCACCAGATATGCACCCAGTGCGGAAAGGTGACAGAGTTTCAGAACGAGGAGTTGCAGCATGCCATTGAGAATACCAAACTGAGCCGTTTTAATCTTACGCACTATTCCTTATATATGTATGGGTTGTGCAGCAAGTGTGACCGGGCCAATAAACGGAAGAAAAAGAATAATAACCATAAAAAAGAAAAATGAAAGTAGACGTATTATTAGGATTACAATGGGGCGACGAAGGCAAAGGCAAAGTCGTTGATGTGTTAACTCCGAGATACGATGTCGTAGCTCGTTTCCAGGGCGGACCGAATGCCGGACATACACTCGAGTTTGAAGGGCAGAAGTATGTGCTCCGTTCCATTCCGTCTGGAATATTCCAGGGAGACAAGGTGAATATCATCGGTAACGGAGTGGTGCTTGACCCGGCTCTCTTCAAAGCGGAAGCCGAATCATTGGAAGCGTCCGGCCATAACTTGAAGGAACGCTTGCACATTTCCAAGAAAGCACACCTCATTCTGCCGACTCACCGCATACTGGATGCTGCATACGAAGCAGCCAAAGGCGATGCAAAGGTAGGAACGACCGGAAAAGGCATCGGACCGACTTACACGGATAAAATCAGCCGTAACGGTGTGCGTGTAGGCGACATTCTGCATGACTTTGACAAGAAGTATGCAGCGGCCAAGGCCCGTCATGAGCAAATCTTGAAAGGCTTGAACTATGAGTATGACATTACCGAAATGGAGAAGGCATGGTTCGAAGGTATCGAATACTTGAAACAATTCCGGTTGGTGGATAGCGAGCACGAGATGAGCAATCTGCTGGCTGCCGGCAAGTCTGTATTGTGCGAAGGTGCGCAGGGGACAATGCTGGACATTGATTTCGGTTCTTATCCGTTTGTCACTTCTTCTAATACGGTCTGTGCAGGTGCTTGTACCGGTCTGGGTATTGCTCCCAACAAGATTGGTGAGGTATATGGTATTTTCAAGGCCTATTGTACGCGTGTAGGTGCCGGTCCGTTCCCGACGGAATTGTTCGACAAGACCGGTGACCAGATTTGCACGCTGGGTCATGAGTTCGGTTCTGTGACAGGACGTAAGCGCCGTTGTGGCTGGATTGACCTGGTGGCATTGAAATATGCCATTATGGTAGACGGGGTTACCAAACTGATTATGATGAAGAGCGATGTGCTCGATTCTTTTGAAACCATTAAGGCTTGTGTAGCTTACAAGATGGATGAGGAAGAGATTGATTACTTCCCGTTCGATATCAATGAGACTGTTGAACCGGTTTATGTAGAGCTACCCGGTTGGCAGACGGATATGACCAAGATGCAGAGTGAAGATGAGTTCCCGGAAGAATTCAATGCATATTTGTCATTCCTGGAAGAACAGCTTGGTGTGCCCATCAAGATTGTTTCTCTGGGACCGGACCGTGAGCAGACCATCGAACGGTATACAGAGGAATAATAAAACAAACAGATAACCTTAGACACGGATTACACGGATTTCGCGGCTTCATCTGAAGAACCGTGGGTGTCCGGATAATCCGTGCCTTTTTTATTTATTGCCATGAAAACACGTCTTTTGTCTTTTTTACTGTTGTTTCTTCTTGTGTGCTCCGCACAGTCGCAGACTTACCAGCCGACGGAGGAGAACCTGAAATCCCGTCAGGAGTTTCGGGACAATCGCTTCGGTATCTTCCTGCATTGGGGGATATACAGTATGCTGGCTACCGGAGAATGGACCATGACGAACAAGAACCTTAATTATAAGGAGTATGCCAAACTGGCGGGAGGTTTCTATCCTGCCAAATTCGATGCTGCCAGATGGGTGTCAGCCATTAAGGCGTCCGGGGCAAAGTATATCTGCTTTACATCCCGGCATCACGATGGCTTTTCTATGTTCCACACACGCTTTTCCGATTACAATATTGTGGATGCTACCCCTTTTAAGCGGGATATTCTGAAAGAATTGGCGGACGAGTGCCACAAGCAAGGTATTCGTCTGCATCTCTACTATTCGCACATCGACTGGTATCGCGAAGATGCTCCGTGGGGACGCACCGGACGTGGAACGGGACGACCGAATCCGAAGGGCGACTGGAACAGCTACTATAAATTCATGAACAACCAGCTGACCGAGCTGCTCACCAATTATGGAAAGATAGGTGCCATTTGGTTTGATGGCTGGTGGGACCAGGACCAGAATCCGGATTTTGACTGGCAACTGCCCGGGCAATATGCCATGATACACCGCCTGCAACCGGCTTGCTTGGTTGGGAACAACCATCATCAAGCACCGTTTGCCGGCGAGGACATCCAGATATTCGAGCGCGACCTGCCGGGAGAGAACCGTGCCGGTCTTTCCGGGCAGGATATCAGCGCCTTGCCCCTTGAAACCTGCGAGACGATGAATGGAATGTGGGGATATAAGATTACGGACCAGGATTATAAATCCACCAAAACGCTGATACATTACCTGGTGAAGGCTGCGGGTAAAGATGCCAATCTGCTGATGAATATCGGTCCTCAGCCGGACGGTGAGCTGCCTGCTGTTGCATTGGAGCGTCTGGCAGAAGTAGGGGAATGGATGAAGGTATACGGTGAAACCATCTACGGAACCCGTGGCGGCTGCATTGCTCCGCATCCTTGGGGAGTCACTACACAAAGAGAAAATAAATTATACGTGCATATTCTCGAATTGCAGGATAAGGCTCTCTTCCTGCCGTTGGAAGGCAAGAAAGTGAGGAAGGCAGTGGGGTATGCCGACCGTCTTCCAGTGAAGTTCCGTAAGTGTGAAGGAGGGGTGATGCTCTACTTGCCGGAGGTTCCGACGGATATTGATAAAGTGATAGAGGTGGATATTGAAAAATAAATTATAAATCAGAAATCTTTAATTCTTCCTAAAAGATAAAGGAAACGCTGGCATTGCTCACCGTTTCCTTTTATTTTTGGCAGACTATTTGTTATACAATAAGAAACGACTGATTTATTCACAATTTAAAGAAAGAAAATTATGGGAACAGGAATGATATGGATTATTTTTATCGGTATTGCCGCCGTTAGCTGGCTGGTACAGATGAATCTTCAGAACAAGTTCAAGAAGTACTCTAAAATCCCTACCGGCAACGGAATGACGGGAGCGGACGTTGCTTTGAAGATGCTGCACGACAATGGCATCTACGATGTGACCGTGACGCATACTCCCGGACATCTGACCGACCATTATAATCCTGCCAATAAGACAGTAAACCTGAGTGAGGGCGTTTATAGCAGCAACAGCATCATGGCTGCTGCCGTTGCAGCCCACGAATGTGGCCACGCCGTGCAGCATGCACGCGCATACGCTCCGTTGACAATGCGCAGCAAACTGGTGCCGGTAGTCTCTTTTGCCTCACAGTGGATGACGTGGCTGCTGCTGGCAGGTATCCTGCTGCTGAACTCCTTCCCGCAACTGTTGCTGGCGGGCATCATACTGTTTGCATTGACAACTTTGTTCAGCTTCATCACCTTGCCGGTGGAAATCAATGCAAGCAAGCGTGCGCTGGTATGGCTTAGCAACTCCGGCATTACGAATTCATATAATCATGCGCAAGCAGAAGATGCACTCCGCTCGGCTGCCTATACTTATGTAGTGGCTGCTCTCGGTTCGCTTGCTACGCTGATTTATTATATCATGATATTCCTGGGACGCAGAGATTAAACGCATGATGCAGACATAAAAAACAGACCATCTGTTCACCCGAAACAGATGGTCTGTTTGCTTTAAACAGATGATGTGTTTCTGCCGGATACATCATCTGTTTTTTTTATTCCTGATAGGGCGACTGCCAGAACCAGGCATCGTCATTGACCACGTACTTGGCTTGGAAGAAGTTTTCCGCATTAGGGTCTGAGGGGCAAAGCAGTACATCGTCTGCTTTTATGCTATAGAGATTCTTGGCCATATAGCTGTCTAAATAATATTCTTTGGTAATCTTCTGTTGGTTGTTCCAGTTGGCTTCTTCATTTAGGGTCACCGGACGACCGTCTCGCAGGCGTTCGCGCACTTCTTGTACGCTTAGCATGATGCCGTTTTCATCCATCACCCAGGCATTGTTGGTGGGGTCTACCCATATCCATTTATCCAAGGTATTGGAATAAACTACGTTAATGGAATGGCATTCGCCAATGTATTTTTGGGGTAATCCGCTGATGTGGCGTGCCTTAAATCCCATGGACAGATAACAATCCTTCAGTACATGGGCAAGACCTCCGCAATGCAGACCTCGCGCACCGCCTTTGCAAGCTTCTGCCCATTTTATGATGTTGCTGCCTGCCGGACTTTCATGGTTTCCGTCATGTTTTATGGTATTGTGTATATAAGTCAGTATGTTCTTTATTTTTGATAATTCGTCGCCTGCGCCTGCCACACTGTCCAACTTGAAGTATTGGCGTACCTCTACTAAATACTTGTTGTTGGGATTGATGTATTCGAAGCGCGGGAGTGTATCAGGGCGCTCATTGTGGGTGTATCCCGGTGCTTTTTGAAGAATGTCGAGGTAGTCACCCACTTTCTTCACTTTGGCAAGCACTGCCTTGAAGCGTTTATCGCTGCGCAGGTTGTCTAAGTCGGTATCATTCATCATGTGGTTGTAATCTTGAAATCCATTGTCGTAGGCCAGTTCTAAATTTTTGATGGCTTCACCTTTTTTCTTTAACAAGGATTGGAAGCAGGCTAAATTGTAGTAATAGGACTGTATGAGCCAGCTGTACTTTTTCTGAGTGTTCTCGTCTTGTTCTTTGAACAGAGTTATCAAAGCCTTACCGTTCTTTTCGGCTTCTTTATAGTTTTTCTCATTGACGGCTTGTTGCAGCTTTTGTGCGATGGCTTCTTCTTTTTGGTCGAAGTCTTTAGCGTTGTCGGATTGTGCCCGGCTAACACCGATGCCGCATAGCAACAACATGCAGAATAAAATCAGTCTCTCTTTCATAGATGTGTAAGTTTGAAGTTTGTTTTGGTCGTTTTTATGCGACGGTAATGATACAAAGGTAAACATTCTCTTTTCTTAATCAATAAAATACTGTAACTTTGTCGTCCGATTTTTAAAATAATTGAACTGATTATGGCAGCAAAACCAAGTATTCCGAAAGGAACCCGTGACTTCTCGCCCGTAGAAATGGCGAAGCGTAACTATATATTCAATACGATTCGTGAGGTGTATCACCTCTATGGCTTCCAGCAGATAGAAACGCCCTCGATGGAAATGCTTTCTACCTTGATGGGGAAGTATGGTGAGGAAGGCGACAAGCTTTTGTTCAAGATACAGAATTCCGGTGATTACTTTTCCGGACTTACGGATGAAGAACTGTTGAGCCGTAATGCAGTGAAGCTTGCCAGTAAGTTCTGCGAAAAAGGTTTGCGCTATGACCTCACAGTGCCTTTTGCCCGCTACGTGGTGATGCACCGCGATGAAATCACTTTCCCCTTCAAGCGCTATCAGATACAACCCGTGTGGCGTGCCGACCGTCCGCAGAAAGGGCGTTATCGTGAATTCTATCAATGCGATGCCGACGTGGTAGGCAGCGATTCCCTGCTGAACGAAGTGGAACTGATGCAGATTGTAGATACGGTATTTACCCGCTTCGGCATCCGTGTCTGTATCAAGATTAACAACCGCAAGATATTGAGCGGCATTGCCGAAATCATCGGTGAGTCGGACAAGATTGTAGACATTACCGTGGCAATCGATAAGTTGGATAAGATAGGTCTGGACAATGTCAATGCCGAGTTGAAAGAGAAAGGCATCAGTGACGAGGCTATCGCCAAACTGCAACCTATCATTCTGCTGAACGGTTCAAATTCGGATAAATTAAAGCAATTAAAGCGAATATTATCCCAAAGTAAGATTGGATTAGAAGGGATAAAAGAAACAAAATTTATTTTGAGTAAATTATGGCAAGCACCTCGATTAAAGAATAAAATTGAATTAGATTTAACTTTAGCTCGTGGTTTAAATTATTATACAGGTGCTATTTTTGAAGTAAAGGCTCTTGATGTGCAAATTGGTAGCATTACAGGAGGAGGACGATATGATAACTTAACGGGAGTATTTGGTATGCCTGGCGTATCTGGAGTTGGTATTTCTTTTGGAGCAGACCGTATTTTTGATGTATTAAATCATCTCAATCTTTATCCGAAAGAAGCGATAAAAGGTACACAATTGTTATTTATAAATTTTGGTGAGAAAGAAGCTGATTATTCAAGGACTTTGTTGAATAAAGTGCGTGCAAAGGGCATATGTGCAGAGGTTTATCCTGATGCAAGTAAAATGAAGAAGCAACTGAATTATGCTAATTATAATAAAATACCTTATGTAGCTTTGATTGGCAGTAATGAAATGTATGTGGGAAAGTTTACCTTAAGAGATATGAAAACAGGGAAACAGACATTGGTAACTTTTGAACAACTGATACGTAAATTACATAAATGAAATATTGTATCTCTTTAATATTATAAAAGCTGAAATACATTTAAAAAGGAGCACAAAGTAGCTCCTTTTTTTGTATATTTAGAGCATGAATGAAGGCGGGCTTGTTGATGTGTTGCTGTACGGTGCACTCGGTTTGTTCCTTTTATTTGTAATGAGGATGTAGGAGAAATGAAACATCCTGCATTTATCTTTGTACTGACAAAAAAAGGAGGTTCTTATGGTTTCTGTTGAGCTGAAGCAAGAAAAGCACAATGCCCTCGTCAGTTTCCTGATGATTGTTATAGCGGCATTGTTCCTGCTCTATATGGGCAGTTCATTGGTGCATTCTACAAAAGCGTTCTGGGAAAATTATTCCATAGAAGAGTTGCTGGAGTAGAAGGAATTCAAGTCAAATCACTACCTTTGTCGGCAAAACATACTGCCGATGATACTTTATTTTACCGCAACCGGAAACTCACGCTGGATTGCAGAATTGCTTGCAGAGGCTACGCATGATACTGCTGTCAGCATTGTTGATTGCCTGAGGCAAGGCCCGATACCCGCAGGGCTGATGGAAGCCGACAGATTGGGTATCGTTTTTCCGGTACACTCCTGGTATGCACCCCGTGTCTTGATTGATTTTCTGTCGCAGCTCCGGTTGCCGGACTGCTGCTATCGTTATGCCGTGTGTACATGCGGGGACGATATGGGGAAGGGAATGAACCGCCTGGCGGAGCATTTTCCGCTGGATGCTGCCTGGTCTGTTGCAATGCCCAATACCTACGTACCGATGTTCAATTTGGACGATGAGTCGCTTTGCCGCGAGAAGATAGAGAACGCACGGCATGCTGTCGCTTCGATTGCCGAAGATGTCATTGCACGGAAGAGGGTCTGGAATGTGCATGAGGGCAGTGCAGCCTGGCTGAAAACATATGTCGTGAATCCTTTGTTTGTCCGTTTTGTCATTGGTACAAGGAGTTTCCATGTAGATGAAGGCTGTATCTCTTGCGGAATATGCGGCAAATCTTGTCCGGTAGGTAATATCCGGTTGGTGGATGGGCATCCGGTGTGGGGAAAGCAGTGCATTCATTGTATGGCTTGTTTGCATTTTTGCCCCCGGAAAGTGATACAGTATGGAAAAGCGACACAGAAGAAGGGGAGATACCGGTTGGAAGATTATCTTTGCCGCTTCACCACTCCCACATAAATCAGCAGAATAACATTCATTACCAGTGCGTAGATAATGGCAGGTATTGCAATAATGTCATTGTTGAATACAAACGGACTACTGGCAACAGCAATTGCTTGTGCGGCATTCTGCATACCGATTTCTATAATGAGTGTACGTTGTTCTTTCCGGTTGAGGCGCATGGACTTCGATAGCACTACGCCGCCTCCCATAGCCAGCAGGATAAGAATGGAGATGCAGAGGCCCAGTTTGCCGAATTGGCCGGTGATGGTAGCATGGTGCTGTATGAAGAAGATGGTTGCCAGCAGGATAAGTGCAGGAAAGGCTGTCTTGGACAATATCTTATGAAGCCTTTCTGCCATTTGCGGACGGTAGCGCCTCGTGAGTATGCCGGCTACAATGGGAAGAAGCATTAGGACCAAGTTCTGCATGATGAGGCTGCCTACGGGGAGATGGATATCTATGTCCAGATTGCTGTCTACAAAGTGTGTGGCGAATTCCATAATCACGGGGATAGTGAACAGCGTAATAATGCTGCTGCATGCCGTCAGTGATACGGACAATGCTACGTCTCCTTTGGCTATCATGGAGAAGATGTTGGATGAGCTGCCGCCTGGCGAGCAGGCTATGAGTATGATGCCGATAAAGAACAGAGGTTCGAGCTGGAAGACATGTCCTAAAGCAAATGCCAGCATCGGCAGTAGGATGATTTGGCCTGCCAGCCCGGCAATAATGGGGCGGGGGCGTTTGCGGAACAGTTTAAAGTCTTCGGTTTGTAATGTCAGTCCCAGTTCAAACATCAATAAGGTAAGAATGGGGAGGACTATCCATATTGCGTTCATAAGTCAAATCATTTTTGAGGCTGCAAAGATAGCAAATATTGTTGTATACTTTGCCATTTTGTCAGCCTTTGTCTGCCAAACAATCAGCTTGTTCGTTTGGCACGGTTTTCGTAAGTTGTTTATCGCTTGTTTAAAGCAAAATTACCATTATAACAAATGTATAACATATAAAACAAAAAGATTATGAACATTAAACCATTAGCAGACAGAGTGCTGATACTCCCTGCACCTGCAGAAGAAAAGACAATTGGCGGTATCATTATTCCTGATACAGCGAAAGAGAAACCTTTGAAAGGTGAAGTTATTGCAGTAGGCAACGGAACAAAAGACGAAGAAATGGTGTTGAAGGTTGGTGACACAGTGCTGTATGGCAAGTATGCCGGTACTGAACTGGAAGTTGAAGGAACCAAGTACCTCATCATGCGTCAAAGCGATGTGCTCGCTGTTTTAGGTTAATTTGTAAATTGTAAATCGTTAAAATGTAAATATAGTTATGGCAAAAGAAATATTATTCAATATCGATGCTCGCGACCAATTGAAGAAAGGTATCGACACACTGGCAAATGCAGTAAAAGTAACCCTCGGCCCTAAAGGTCGTAACGTTATCATCGAAAAGAAATTCGGTGCTCCCCACATCACGAAAGATGGTGTAACGGTAGCTAAAGAAGTAGAGTTGGCAGACGCATATCAGAATACTGGCGCACAGCTGGTAAAGGAAGTTGCTTCCAAGACCGGCGACGATGCAGGTGACGGTACTACAACTGCTACTGTTTTGGCTCAGGCTATCGTAGCCGAAGGTCTGAAGAACGTGACTGCCGGTGCTAGCCCGATGGATATCAAACGCGGTATTGACAAGGCTGTTGCCAAAGTGGTTGATTCTATCAAAGGCCAGGCGGAAACAGTGGGTGACAACTATGACAAGATTGAGCAAGTTGCTTCCGTTTCTGCCAATAACGACCCCGTTATCGGCAAGCTGATTGCAGACGCTATGCGCAAAGTTTCCAAAGACGGTGTTATCACTATCGAAGAGGCAAAGGGTACTGATACTACTATCGGTGTGGTTGAAGGTATGCAGTTCGACCGTGGTTACCTCTCTGCTTACTTCGTTACCAATACGGAGAAGATGGAGTGCGAAATGGAAAAACCGTACATTCTGATTTATGATAAGAAGATTTCCAACCTGAAAGATTTCCTGCCTATCCTCGAACCGGCAGTACAGACCGGCCGTCCTTTGCTGGTTATTGCAGAAGATGTGGATAGCGAAGCGCTGACAACTTTGGTTGTAAACCGTCTGCGTTCTCAGTTGAAGATTTGTGCAGTGAAGGCTCCGGGCTTCGGTGACCGTCGCAAGGAAATGTTGGAGGATATTGCAGTGCTGACCGGTGGTGTTGTCATCAGCGAGGAAAAAGGTCTGAAGCTGGAACAAGCTACTATCGAAATGCTGGGTACTGCCGACAAGGTAACTGTTTCCAAGGATAACACGACCATCGTAAACGGTGCCGGTGACAAAGAGAACATCAAGGAACGTTGCGAACAAATCAAGGCTCAGATTGTTGCTACGAAGTCTGATTATGATAAGGAAAAACTGCAGGAACGTCTGGCCAAGTTGTCTGGCGGTGTAGCTGTTCTTTATGTGGGTGCTGCTTCTGAGGTTGAAATGAAGGAAAAGAAAGACCGTGTGGACGATGCACTCCGTGCTACCCGCGCTGCTATCGAAGAAGGTATCGTTCCTGGTGGTGGTGTAGCCTATATTCGCGCATTGGATGCATTGGAAGGCTTCAAGGGTGACAATGTGGACGAAACCACAGGTATCGACATCATCAAGCGTGCTATCGAAGAACCGTTGCGTCAGATTGTTGCCAACGCCGGTAAAGAAGGTGCTGTTGTTGTGCAGAAAGTGCGCGAAGGCAAGGCAGACTTCGGTTACAATGCCCGTACCGATGTTTATGAGAACCTGCACGCAGCTGGTGTGGTAGATCCTGCCAAGGTTACTCGTGTGGCTCTTGAAAATGCTGCTTCTATTGCCGGTATGTTCTTGACTACAGAATGTGTAATTGTAGAGAAGAAAGAAGATAAGCCTGAGATGCCGATGGGTGCTCCCGGAATGGGAGGCATGGGCGGAATGATGTAAGATTGTTTTCCCTGATTGCTTAATCAAATAGGAGAACCGCAGTGTCTTTTTGATAGATACTGCGGTTTTTTTGTTCTATTTACCTTCTTGATTATTAATAAAAAGCGTGTAATATTACAAAAGTGTTACAAAAATGATTAGTTTTCATATCTTTTGCTCGTTTTTGTTGTTGGTAAAATAAAAAATCATATCTTTACCCTTCGTAAAGATAACCTAATCAACAAGAACTATTAACCTTTTTAATTGAAGAGAAAATGAACAAAAGCGAAATTGGACTAAATGCTGGGAAAGTTTGGCAGTTGCTTAGCGATTATACCAGATGGAGCTACGGTTCTTTAAAGAGGAAGTCCGGACTGAAGGACAAGGAGTTGGGAGCCGCATTGGGGTGGCTTGCCCGTGAGGACAAGATTGAAATTCATCAGGAAGAAGATGAACTTTATGTTTCACTAGGGGTAAATGTTTATATCGGATAAAGGAAACCGATTGAATGGATTGATTGAGGAGCACAGATTTCGCAGTGCGGAAGCATTTTCTGCCGGGGGGATGAAATCTGTGCTCCTTTGTTTTTTCATGTTGCAGAATATTCTTTCCTTTGCACATTCTTTTCAATGAACAAAAACAGAATGACTATGAGAAGTTTTGCTTCAGACAATAATTCAGGCGTACATCCGCTGGTAATGGAGGCACTGAACCGGGCCAACAGTGACCATGCTGTAGGTTATGGAGATGACCCTTGGACAGAGGAGGCTGTCTGTAAAATAAGAGAAGCGTTTACGCCGGATTGTGAACCGTTGTTCGTATTCAACGGTACGGGCAGTAATGCGGTGGCTTTGCAGCTGTGTACCCGCCCTTATAATTCCATTATTTGTGCAGAGACTGCACATATCTATGTCGATGAGTGCGGTGCGCCTGCCCGTATGACAGGTTGTCAGATTCGTCCTATAGCTACCCCTGACGGCAAGCTGACGCCCGATTTAGTCCGTCCTTATTTGTGCCATTTCGGCGAACAGCATCATTCGCAGCCCGGAGCCATCTATATTTCGCAATGTTCGGAGCTGGGCACTGTCTATAAGCCGGACGAGTTGCGGGCTTTGACGGATTTGGCCCATCGGCATGGCATGTATGTCCATATGGACGGAGCCCGTCTGGCAAATGCTTGTGCAGCCTTGAATCTTGGCTTTAGGGAACTGACAGTGGATTGCGGGATAGATATCCTCAGCTTCGGTGGTACGAAAAATGGACTGATGTTGGGAGAAAGCGTGGTTGTCTTTAACCCAGCTTTGAAGAAGGAAGCTTATTTTGTGCGCAAGCAGTCGGCACAGCTCGCATCCAAGCTCCGCTATCTGTCCTGCCAGTTTACTGCCTATCTGACGGACAGCCTTTGGTTGAAAAATGCCGCGCATGCCAATCGTATGGCAAAGATTCTTTACGACGGATTGAAGGAATTGCCAGGTGCGCATTTTACGCAGAAGGTGGAAAGTAACCAGCTTTTCCTTACGATGCCCCGTCCGGTGATTGACGAGCTGTTGAAGGACTATTTCTTCTACTTCTGGGATGAGGCCATCCACGAAATCCGTTTTGTAACCTCTTTTGATACTACGGAAGAAGATATCGAGCAATTGCTGCAATCGGTAAAAAGGCTTCTCTGAAATATATAAAAGCTCCTAACCTTCACAGGCTGGGAGCTTACTTCGAAACTTTCCCCTCTTGGGGGTAGGGGAAGGTTTACTGAAAACAAACCGATTGAATATTTACCTTAAATACCTTTGCACGATAACCTTTTTAACTAACCTTTTCAATAAATCCTTGTTAGAGTATGCTTATATACCGACAGCCTCGCGGACCGGTACAAAAGTGTAGCCTTTTCGTTTCAGCGTCTTAATCATCTTGTCCAGATAGCCATTATAGAACTTGTCTGTGCGGCGGTCGTCCGTTCCGAAGTGTATCAGCATTAGGTGTCCGTTCAGACCTTCTTTCTTTTCCACCTCCATAATCTTGTCGTAGATGAGTTTGCTACTCCGGTACTTCTGTCCCATGTCCGGAGTGGTGTAGTCGGCATTGCTCATGGTACCAGGGGTATAGTTGATAACTTGAATACCCATATTCTTTGCCCAGGCAGATATTTTCTTGTTATAGTATTCGTAAGGAGGAATATAGACGGGAGCGTCCTTGTATTCGATACCTGCCTTGCGGAGGGTCTCGTAGCTTTTCATCATATCGTTCTCAAACTCTTCGCGGGTGACCAGCAGAGAATCACGGTCTTCCCAAGGCATGTACAACAGATGTCCGTAACTGTGGCTGCCTACAAAATGCCCTTCGTCGAGCAGGCGTTTCACTACATCGGGATAGAGTTCATAGAACTCTCCGGTAAAGAAGAAGCCACCTTTGATGCCATGCTTCTTCAAGGTGCTGATGATGGCATCGGCACCGTCTGCTTTGTCGGCGGCAGTGAATACGAGGGTGATTTGCTTTTTTGAGGGATCGGTGCGGATAATGCCTCCGTCCACATATACATTCTTGTCATTTGGGATACCGGCTTGCTTCATTCCATCCTTCTGCATGGCAGAGAGGTAGTACGTGAGGCAGGCGGTTCCGTCCATGGTAGGCTCATTGGTGGAATAGTCGTGGATGGCGTCGTGATATACCATCAGGTCTGGCTGGAAGCGTTCGTAGTCTTGTCCGGGAGTTCCGGGAATTCCCGTCATATTGACACCGCGCAGGCTTTCGAAGATGGTACGATAGACAGGACCGTCCACCAGTCCGCCGGTAGTATTGCCCACGCCTGCATTCAGCAGTGAGGAGTGGGGTTGCGAGGGATAGTCTCCGTAAAGGGGAAGTTCCACAATCATGCTGGTTCCCCAAGGGTTACAGCCGAACAGCCAGTCGCGCAGGGAGGCTTCCATTTCGGCGTATGTGTCATCGCCGGTGGTTTCACGGTACAGCCGGCATTGGGTTAGCATGGCGGTAGTCAGATTGTTGGAACACCAGATGTAGGGTATACCGTGCAGAAAGGGGCTTTCTACCGCTTTCTCGTACGTGCGTTCAATGCCCGTACGCATGTTGCGGATGAATTCCTTGCTGATGCGGCTGTTGTCCACTTTGGCAAGATGGTAGTGCCCCATGTTCATGAACGGATACCATTGGTAGTGGCGTGCACTGTCGGCGCCCATCCAAGGAGTCACCGGTTCGCGACGTCCGTATTCAAGGGCTTGGGCCAGGTATTTGTTGTCGCCGGTGGCTTTGTACAGTTCCATGGCTCCCAGTTCCATATCGTCCACCCAGTTGTCCTCTTCGTAAATGTAGGGAGACAAGACAGAGGCAGTCTGGCATGCTCCCGGTTTCTTTACGCCTTCCTGATAGGCGGCATCGGCCTTGGCTTCGATTTCTGCTGCAAATTTAGGATAGTAGTCTTTCAGTATCTTGGCGCCTAAAGCGAAGCAGGAGGCAAACTTGCCGGCAGTGCTTGCCACTCCGGTCGTTGCATTCTTGAACTCTCCACGTACTTGCGGTTCGCCACTGCAAAAGTAAACGGGGCGTCCTTTACCCGGTCCGTAGCCGTAATCCACCAGGTCTTTGTTAGGTAGGCGCATTCCGGCATGGTCACGGTCGTCGGCTATCTGGTTGTACAGCTCGCCCGGAGCAGGATTCATCCGGTTCAGCCAGTCCAGTCCCCACTTGATTTCGTCCACGATGTCGGGAATGCCGTTGGCTCCCGGATGTCCGGCTGCATCATAGGCGTCACCGAATGATTCCGGATTTTCCTGATAGGCAAACATCATCTGGTAGATGGCATTGGCGGAGGTGGTGGTGTATTGCAGATAGTCCGTAGCATCGTGCCAGCCTCCGCGGACGTCTATATGTTGTCCGGTTTTGGTGGGATGATAGACGATGTAGCCGTCGTGCACGTGGCAGCTGTCTTTCAGGAACGGATTATAGCCGCAGCGTTGCTGCCGCATGTAGTGCAGCAGGTAGTCTGCGGTACCGTTGTAGACTTGTGCATTGATGGGGAAACGGGGGGAGACCGCTTTGCCTGCTTTCAGATAATACGTGCCCGGTTCTGTGAAATCACTGAAGTTCAACCGGTAGGTACTCTTCATGCCTCCCATCTTGCCGGTGGCCTTGGTTGTGTTGAAGGTACGCACCACCTTTCCGGTGAAAGCGTCAATCAATGAATAATTTTCTACGTTTGTTCCTTCCTCGCTCATGAATACAGCGACTTTGACGGATTGCGGCAAATAGCCGAGTTGGTTGATTCTGATCCATTCGCCTGCTTTGCCCGGTAGGGCTACGAGAGCGAATATTACCGTTAGGAGCCAATAATTACTTTTCATAATGGGGGTTTTTAATCTAAGGTTGGGGATTATATATAAAACAAATTTTCCTTATTACAAATAAAGCATTTTCTGTCAATTTTAGGAAGATTTAGGATGAATAATTAGACGATATTAGGTGTCGTTTACACTATTTTGGTATTTTATAGACGTGAAATAAGTGTCTGGTTGAAACTAAATGTTTGTTTATCACGTAATTATTATGCTTGATGATGCTTTTTAATTTTCGTTTACCTATTTTAGTAATGCGTAAAACAAATTGGCGTGTTATTTGTTTTATGGTATTTAGACAATAAAACTAATAGACTATGGCTTATATTGATTACTATCAGGTCCTTGGAGTGGACAAAAAGGCATCTCAGGATGACATCAAGAGAGCGTTCCGCAAGCTGGCGCGCAAGTACCATCCTGACTTGAATCCGAACGATGCTACGGCCAAGGATAAGTTTCAGGCTATCAACGAGGCGAATGAGGTGCTGAGTGATCCTGAAAAAAGAAAGAAATATGATGAATATGGTGAACACTGGAAACATGCCGACGAGTTTGAAGCGCAGAAGCGGGCACAGCAGCAAGCCGGGGGCTTCGGGGGATTTGGCGGTGCCGGTTTTGGAGGTTCCGGTGCGGGATTTGGTACGGACGGAGGCGGTACGTATTGGTATTCTTCCGACGGCCAGGAATTTTCGGGCAGTAATGCCGGTGGTTTCTCAGACTTCTTCGAACAGATGTTCGGTCATCGTACGCGCGGCGGAGGCGGTGCCAATACCGGTTTCCGCGGGCAGGATTATCATGCGGATTTGAACCTCTCGCTTCGTGAGGCTGCGAAGACCCATAAACAGATATTGACGGTGAATGGCAAGCAAGTGCGTATTACCATTCCGGCCGGTGTGGCCAACGGACAGGTCATCAAACTGAAAGGCTATGGTGGCGAGGGCATCAACGGAGGTCCTGCAGGTGACTTATACATCACGTTTGTGATTCCGGACGACTCGGTATTCAAGCGTTTGGGAGATGACTTGTATGTGGATGTGACCGTCGACCTTTATACAGCCCTGCTGGGTGGCGACCAGTTGGTGGATACTTTGGATGGTCAGGTGAAGCTGAAGGTGAAACCCGAAACTCAGAACGGGACTAAGGTACGTCTGAAGGGTAAGGGCTTCCCCGTATATAAGAAGGAGGGACAGTTTGGCGATCTCATCGTGACTTATTCCGTGAAGTTGCCGACAAACCTGACGGAACAGCAGAAAGAGATGTTCCGTAAAATTCAGAGTATGAACTAATGAAAGGAGAACGGATTATGCAGAACGAATGGATTGTCATCAGCGAATATTGTGACAAGTGTCATATAGAGCCCACTTTTATTGATATGTTGTGCGAAAGTGGACTGATAGATGTGGAGCAGGAAGGTGGAGAGCGTTATCTGCCTTTCTCCGAGTTGCCGGATGTGGAACGGTACAGCCGTATGTACTACGACCTTTCCATCAATATGGAAGGGATTGATGCCATCCACCATCTGCTGGCAAGGATGGAAGAGATGCAGCGGGAGATACACTCGCTGCGCGGCAGGCTGAGGCTGCACGGAGAGTATTAATTTTCCTTTCGTCTCTTTGAGAACTTTTGTCCTTTTAAGAAGGGGCAAGCAGGAGGAAGTATTTCAGAAAAAACAAGCGGGCACCGGAGTAGCTAAACTCCGGTGCCCGCTATATTTGCCTTGTCCAAGCAATGCGTTTATTTGCGGTAGCTTTCCAGCTCTTCTGCCTTGAACTTACGGATGAAGTTAAAGTGTTTTTCCACTTCAGCTTCTGCGTAGTTCACATACACCAGAGCCGACTTGCCGAACAGTTCGGGAGCCTTTGTCGCGTCCTGAATGATGAGGTGCGACATGATACATACCGCAGCCATCTCATAGAGGCGACGTGCCACGAAGTCCAGCAATTCCTGATTCTGTGCCTCTTTCACCGCATTGGTGCAGGCTTCGAACTTGTTGGTCATCTCTTTGATGCGGTCCATCAACGGTTGCATTTCTTCGCTGCACGGCACTTGCTCGTAGTCGCGCAAGGTGGCAGAGTATGAGCCGTTTGTTACATAGCGGATAGCAGCTACGGTCTGCAACTGAGTAGTACCTTCGTAGATAGAAGTGATACGTGCATCACGATAGATACGTTGGCAAGCATACTCCAGCATGAAGCCCGAACCGCCGTGAATCTGGATGCTGTCGTAAGCATTCTGATTGGCATATTCAGAGTTCATACCTTTTGCCAGCGGAGTGAAGGCGTCGGCAAGTTTGGCATACTTCTTTTGTTCCTGGCGTTCTTCCGGAGTCAGTTTGCGTTCGCGAGCAATGTCGTCCAGCGCTTTGTAGATGTCAACGTAGCGGGAAGTCTGGTACAGCAAGGAGCGTCCTGCATCCAACTTGGCTTTCATAATAGCCAGCATGTCATATACAGCCGGGAATTCGATGATAGCCTTGCCGAACTGCTTGCGGTCTTTGGCATAAGCCAGACCTTCGTTGTAGGCAGCTTGTGAAAGGCCTACCGACTGTGCGGCAATACCCAGACGGGCACCGTTCATCAAAGCCATAACGTATTTAATCAAACCAAGCTTGCGGTCGCCGCAAAGTTCTGCCTTTGCATTCTTGTAAACCAGCTCGCAGGTGGGAGAACCGTGGATACCCAGCTTGTTCTCAATGCGGCGCACGTCTACACCGCCTTCATTCTTATCGTAGATGAACATGGACAAGCCACGTCCGTCTTTGGTACCCTCTTCTGAACGTGCCAGTACGAGGTGGAGATTGGCGTCACCGTTAGTAATAAAACGCTTCACGCCGTTCAGGCGCCAGCAGTTGTTGGCCTCGTCATAGGTTGCTTTCAGCATTACGCTCTGCAAGTCGGAACCGGCATCCGGTTCTGTCAGGTCCATAGACATGGTCTCTCCGGCGCAGACACGCGGTATAAAACGGCTGTGCTGGTCTTCGTTACCGAATTCGTAGAGCGTTTCGATACAGTCTTGCAGTGACCAGATGTTACCGAAACCGGCATCGGCGGCGGCAACGATTTCCGCACACATGGTGTACGGAGTAATCGGGAAGTTCAAGCCACCGAAACGGCGCGGCATGGTCATACCGTTCAATCCGGCTTTTACCATGGCGTCGAGGTTCTGCTTGGTGCCGCTGGCATATTCCACACGGCCGTTGGCACAGTGGGGACCTTCTTCGTCCACGCCCTCGGCATTGGGAGCGATAATCTCTCCGGTAATCTCTCCGGTGATTTCAAGTACCTTGTCAAAAGAGTCCATAGCATCCGCATAGTCCTGCGGGGCATAGTCATACTTGTCTTTGTCTTGGTAACCGCGTTCTTTCAGTTCGCAGATACGTTCCATCATCGAGTTGTTCAGATGATACTTCAATTCGGGAACTTCGGTATAAAAATTTGCCATAATTTCTTGGTTATTTAGGTATTCTGAAGTATAGGGGTATGGTGAATTTCACTCGCTTGGCCTCTCCGTCCTGATAGCCGGGCGACCAGCGGTAGACGTCGGCAATGGCCTCGAAAGCGCGTATGGCTTCTTTGTCGATGTCATAGCGCACGGACTGGAGAATTTGGGGATGGGTCATCTTGCCTTCTTCGTCTACAACGAATCGCAGGATTACCCTTCCTTCTGCCTTTTGCTTCCAGGCGTCTTCCGGATATTTGGTAACATTGGCCACCAGTTTCATGAGGTTCTCTATTTCACCGGGGAAGGATGGAAACACGAAATACGGCTGATGTTCCATTTCAGTTCCGTGCTCGTCGAACATTTTTCCACCGGTACACTGATTCTCTGAATAGTGTTCCTCTCTACGGAGTTTCCCGTCGGGATAGTACTGCAGGAGTGTTCCGTCAAGTTTACCATCGCTGTAGCTCCGGGCCAGATGTATGGCACCGTCGGGATAATACACCATGGTCTGCCCCTCCAGGCGGTTGTCTCTATATACTTCTGTCAGGCTGTCCTTGCCATTTGCATAGAATGATGTATGCAGGCCTTCCCTTATCCTTTTGCGGGGATTGCTTTTGTATTCGGAGAAATGCCAGACATCCTTCTTTTGTCCTTCCAAAGCATACTCTTCCACCTTGATGCACTTCTTGTTTATCTTGGAAACAAGAGCATACTTGACTGCCTGGATGGAGTCGTCCGTCCATTGGTAATTCTTGTCCAACCAGAGCTTTTCTTGAGCGATAGCGGAAGATATACCTGAAAGAAGAACAAATATAAGAATCAGCCCTTTCATGATTACCTTTATTGTTATTTACTGTGTGATTTATAATATTTTATCATCTTCGGGATAACCTCTTCCACCGTACCGTTGATGACATAGTCGGCAATCGTATTGATGGGAGCGTTCTCGTCATTGTTGATGGAGATGATAATACCACTTTCCTGCATACCGGCAATGTGCTGGATTTGTCCGCTGATGCCGCAAGCAATATACAGTTTGGGGCGGACAGTGACACCGGTCTGGCCAATCTGGCGGTCATGGTCGGCATAACCGGCATCGACGGCAGCACGGCTGGCGCCTACCTCTGCATGGAGTTCTTTGGCAAGCTCGAACAACATGTCAAAACCTTCCTTGCTTCCCATGCCGTAGCCGCCGGCAATCACGATGGGAGCGCCTTTCAGGTTGTGTTTTGCCTTTTCTACGTGGCGGTCGATGACTTTTACCACATAATCCGTCTCGGGCACGTACTTGGCAACGTCGTGGTTGATGACTTCGCCCTTATAGTCAGCGTCCAGTATCTCTTTCTTCATCACGCCTTCGCGAACGGTTGCCATCTGCGGACGGTGCTCGGGATTCACAATCGTGGCAACGATGTTACCGCCGAATGCGGGACGGATTTGATACAGCAGGTTCTCGTAAACCTTGCCTTCCTTCTTGTCTTCGTGGTTGCCGATTTCCAGTGAGGTACAGTCGGCAGTCAGTCCGCTGGTCAAAGCGGAAGAAACGCGCGGGCCGAGGTCGCGACCGATAACGGTGGCGCCCATCAGGCAGATTTGCGGCTTTTCTTCTTTGAACAAATTGATGAGGACAGAGGAGTGGGGAAGGGAAGTATAGGGGAACAAGCCCGGAGCGTCGAATACGTGGAGTTTGTCTACTCCGAAGGGCAATACTTGCTTTTCAATGCCTGCCAGATTGTTGCCGGCAGCAACTGCCTCCAGTTGACAGCCCAACTGATTGGCTAATTTACGACCTTTGGTCAAGAGTTCGAGACTGACGTCGGCAACTGTTGTGCCTTCTATCTCTAAATATACAAATACATTATTCATAATCTTATCCTATCGTATGGTTAGCTAACAGTTCAACAATCAAATCTTCCACATCCTTGTCGCTGCCTGTCAGCGTTTTGCTTTCTTTGGCCTGGAATGAGATGTTCTGAATGGTCTTCACCTTGGTAGGCGAACCGCTCAGACCGCATTGTGCAAGGTCGCCGTTCACGTCGGCAACACTCCATTCCGTGATGTTCAGATAGGGATATTTCTCGTAGAGGCCGGCGTAGGCAAGCTCAGCGCCTTCCTTGGTGATGGCAGCTTTTTCCTGGGCACCGAGGGCGCGTTTGTACTTCTGCACCAGTTTGGCATTGCGCGGGCGGCAGGGAGCGGCACTTCCGTTTACGGTGATGACTATGGGCAGGGGAGCCTCAACGGTTTCCACACCACCATCGATATGACGTTTCACGGTAATTTTCTTGGCGGCTTTATCCACGTTCAGAATCTCTTCTGCGTAGGTCACTTGCGTCAGCCCCAGCTTTTCGGCAACCTGCGGGCCTACTTGGGCGGTATCACCGTCGATGGCCTGGCGTCCGCCGATGATGACGTCATAGTCGCCTATCTTCTTGATGGCTGTGGCAAGGGCATACGAAGTGGCAAGCGTATCGGCACCTGCAAAGGCGCGGTCGGTCAGCAGATAGCCGTTGTCGGCACCACGGTAAAGTCCTTCACGAATAACTTCGGCTGCACGTCCCGGTCCCATGGTCAGGATGGTAACGGTGGAGCCCGGATGTTCATCTTTCAGTCGGAGAGCCTGTTCAAGAGCGTTCAGGTCCTCGGGGTTGAAGATGGCAGGGAGTGCCGCGCGGTTGATGGTTCCGTCGGCTTTCATGGCATCTTTCCCAACGTTGCGTGTGTCGGGAACTTGTTTTGCCAATACAACAATTTTCAAACTCATGCTATTAATTATTAGTATTAGTATTTCTTTGTATGTCAGTACCGGGAATAGGAGTAGTAGAATCCTGCTACTGAAATTGGCCGGTTAACTCATTATCAGCCTGCAAATTTACGGAAAGAGTTGGGTTTGACAAGAAAATGGGGTGAAAAATGCACAAGTTGAGGGATTTTGCGCAAATATCAGTTGGCTCTATATCTGTAAAAAAGGTAATAAAACCGGTAATTTATCTACCTTTCCGTTCCCGTTTCCTCTGTACTTTTGCAGCGTCCGGATGAGGTCTGCATAACGGGCAGCATCGGATAAACAAGCATTGCTACTTAAACGTTATTATAGAATATGTATATTGAAAAAGTAAATTCCCCTGCTGACGTGAAAAAGTTATCAGTCAGCGAAATGAACGGATTGGGTGGAGAAATCCGCCAGGTGTTGTTAAACAAGTTAAGCTCCCACGGAGGACACGTAGGTCCCAACCTGGGAATGGTAGAAGCCACCATAGCCCTGCATTACGTGTTCGATTCACCAACGGACAAGATAGTCTATGACGTGTCTCACCAAAGTTATACCCATAAGATATTGACAGGTCGCCGGGCAGCGTTTATGAATGCGGATGAGTATGACGAAGTCTCCGGATATTCCGAACCGTCGGAAAGCGAGCATGACTTCTTCGTCATCGGGCATACCTCTACCTCCGTCAGTCTGGCAAGCGGGCTTGCCAAGGCGCGTGACCTGAAGGGGGAGGCGGGTAATGTGATTGCCGTCATCGGCGATGGCTCGTTGAGTGGAGGTGAAGCCTTCGAAGGATTGAATGTAGGTGCCGAACTGGGCACGAACTTCATCGTCATTGTCAACGATAACCAGATGTCCATTGCCGAGAATCATGGCGGGCTATACCGCAATCTGCAACAGTTACGCGAAACGGAGGGGCAGGCTCCCTGCAACTATTTTAAGGCAATGGGATATGATTATCTCTATGTGAAGGATGGCAATGACGTGGAGCAATTGATAGAGGCTTTCCGTGAAGTGAAGGACAAGAAGCATCCGGTTGTGGTACATATCAATACCTTGAAAGGTAAGGGATACAAATTGGCGGAAGAGCAAAAAGAACGTTTCCATTACAGTGTTCCGTTCGACCTTGAAACCGGCAATCTGACCGGTGAGTCTGGAGAGGGTGAAGACTATGCCGACCTTACCGCCGGTTATTTGTTGCAGGAGATGAAGAAAGACCCGACTGTGGTGGGCATCACCGCAGGTACACCTACGGTATTTGGCTTTACACCGGAGCGCCGCAAGGAGGCAGGGCGGCAGTTCATCGATATGGGCATTGCCGAAGAGCAGGCTGTTGCCATGGCTTCTGCCATTGCTGCCGGAGGTGGAAAACCGGTATTCGGGGTCTACAGCACCTTTATCCAGCGCGCCTACGACCAGTTGTCCCAGGATCTTTGCATCAACAATAATCCTGCACTGATTCTTGTCTTCTGGGGAAGCTTATCGAGTATGAATGATGTTACCCATCTTTGTCTTTTTGATATTCCGGTCATCGGTAATATTCCGAATATGGTTTATCTGGCACCTACTTGTCGTGAGGAGTATATGGCAATGCTGGAGTGGGGCATCCGTCAAACGGAACATCCGGTTGCCATTCGCGTGCCGGCCAATGGGGTTGTCCGCAGGAATGTAGAACCGGAGAAGGATTACGGCAAGACGCTGAACCGTTATGAGGTGTCCCATCGTGGAGAGAAGGTCGCCATATTGGGACTGGGCTCTTTCTATCAGTTGGGCGAAGCCGTGGCTGCCCGGTTGAAGGAAGAGAAAGGAGTGGATGCCACGCTTGTCAATCCTCGCTACATCACGGGTGTGGACGAGGCTTTGCTCGATGACCTGAAGCGCGACCATACACTGGTCATTACTCTTGAGGACGGAGTGCTGGACGGTGGCTTTGGCGAGAAGATTGCCCGTTATTACGGTCCGTCGGATATGAAGGTACTGAACTATGGTGTGAAGAAAGAGTTTATCGACCGTTACGATGTGGAGGAGCAGTTGAAGAAGAACCGGTTGACGGTTCCGCAGATTGTGGAAGATATCTGTAGGATTTGGTAAGAATTGAAAAAGGAGATGCATCAAACTGCATCTCCTTCTTTTATTTATTTAATACCCAGTTTCTTGGCAATATCCTTAGGCAGTGCATCCTTGTGCACAATGATGTTCATTGTTTTATAGCGCACGAAAGCTTTGGAAGCATACCACAGTCCTTTGTACTTTCCGGCTTCACCCCAAGAGTTCTTTACCATATAGTATTCGTTGCCTTCCTGGTCTTTGGCTATACCGTAAATCAGCATACCGTGGTCGTCAGTAGTTTCCCAGTTGTCGTATGCCAGCTGGCGCTCTTCTTGTGTGCACCACTTCTGCGGTTGAGGCTTGCTGTTCAGTTTCTTTTCTTCGGGTTTCATTTTCAGCCAGTGTGCCATGTCCGAACCGCTCAGTTCTTGCACCTTTTCTGCATCGGGCATTACGGCTATACCGTCGCGTGTGAAGCCTTGTTCGCTTACGTCACTACCCCATGCAATGGTGTAACCCTTATTGATAGCGTTGTCAAACACTTCCATCAACTCGTCGATAGGCAAGTTGTAGGAAGAAGCCCAACGCCAGTTGTCTTGTATTTCCAGGACGAACGGCTGGTAGAAGGGATGGTGGGTATAGGAAGTCAGTGAGATATAGTCATCTGCATTCAGTCCGGTAGATTCATAGAAAGACTTCGGAGTATATTCCTTGCCTTTGTAGGTGAACTTCTCGGGACGTTCGCCCAGATAGATGTCGTGGATGGCAGTGATGGCCTTCTTCCAAAGCGGGTTATTTTCCTTGTCTGCTTGCAGGCTGCGGTGTCTTCCCTTGGCAATGGCTGCCACTACGGCATCAGATACGGCTGTCAATTCGGTGTGGTTGCTCAGCGTGTCGCCATACATAACGCCCGGACGCATTTCCTCTTCGGGCACCAGACCGAAAGTTTTCATACCATAAATTACATCGTAGAACGAACCGCCTTGTGAGAACGAAACGTCACCATGTGTACGCACTGCCTTGTCGGCACGGTCCAGATAGGTGTTGTGTACGATAAACATTTCAGAAAAGTCGTATTCGCCTTTGCCCATGCGGAGCAGTTCGGATTCGATGAATGCCAGTCCGGAATAGCACCAGCATGTACCGGCACGGTTTTGGTTCTTAACAGAAGTGATAGGATTTTCTTTTACGGTTGTAAAAATGAAACCTTCCTCTTTCGGAGTGTCTTGTGCTATTGTGTTTAAACTTAATAAACCCAATGCAGCCATCAGTATTGATTTCTTCATCATAATTAAAATGTTATAGATTTATAGTTGCAACTGCAAATATAGATAGAATATCGTAAACAAAAGCTATCTTTGGAGCGTTAATTCTGACACTTATGGAGAAAATAATACGTATCGACGACCATAGCGGTCTTGTTTTGGAGGGCGGCGGTATGCGCGGCGTCTTCACTTGCGGTGTGCTCGACAGCTTTATGGATCGTGGCATTCGCTTTCCCTATACCATCGGCGTCAGTGCCGGAGCCTGCAACGGACTTTCTTATATGTCCGGTCAGCGCGGGCGTGCCAAGTACAGCAATATCGACTTGCTGGAAAAATACAATTACATCGGATTGAAGTATCTGTTGAAGAAGCGGAATATCATGGATTTCGACTTGTTGTTCCAGGAGTTTCCGGAACACATACTTCCCTACGACTACGAGGCATACTTTCATTGTCCCGAACGCTATGTGATGGTAACTACCAACTGCGAGACGGGCGAAGCGAACTATTTTGAGGAGAAGCGGAGTAAAGAGCGCGTCATTGATATTGTGCGTGCTTCGAGCAGTCTGCCGTTTGTCTGTCCCATTACCTACGTGGACAACATCCCGATGCTGGATGGAGGTATTGTGGACAGTATCCCTTTGATGCGTGCCCGTCAGGATGGATTTACCAATAATGTGGTGGTGTTGACGCGCAATCATGGGTACCGTAAGGAAATTCAGGGAACGAAGGTTCCACCTTTTATATATAAGAAATATCCGCTATTGCGTGAAGCCATCAACCGCCGCAGCATTGTCTATAATCAACAGTTGGAGCAGGTGGAACGGATGGAAGCCGCCGGGGAAATCGTTGTGATCCGTCCACAGAAGCCGGTAGTGGTAGACCGCATCGAGCGTGACATCAAGAAGCTGACGGAGCTTTATGAAGAAGGATACCGGTGTGCGGAACAGTTTGCTTTTCGTTTTTGATTCTGAGAGAGTATACTATGAGAGCTGGTGCAATTAGCATCTGCTCCCATATTGTTTTCATTCTTTTCTATTAATTTGCTGCTAAAGCTAAAGTTTATTTAGCAAAAAACACGCGTAGAATACCTTTAGAAAGGGGATGTATCAAAAATACCACCTTTCGTAACATTTGTTATAGGTGCAAATCCTGGTTTCGCTTAATTTTGCTGACACAAAACTCAATTGCAGAATTGGTTTATTATTAACTTTAAATTAATAGATATGTTGAAAAGCATTAGTCTCAGGCTTTGCACACTAATTGTGCTTCTTTTTGTGGGCATTCTTTCCTTTGCCCAGCAAGTTCAGGTAAAAGGTACTGTCGTTGAAAAATCGAGTGGTGAATCCATTATCGGTGCTTCTGTCATGGAAGTAGGTTCCAACAGCAATGGAACAATTACGGATATTGATGGAAATTTCACGCTGTCTGTAACTTCCGGTGCCACATTGTCCGTATCCTATATAGGATATAAAACCGTTACAGTAAAGGCACAGCCCACTTTACGCATTGAGTTGACGGAAGATTCCCAGTTGATTGATGAAGTAGTGGTGACCGGCTATATGTCCGAGAAGAAGGCCAGTTTGACCGGTTCGGTGGCTGTGGTCAAGATGAAGGATGTAGCAGATATTCCTACGGGAAATGTGTTGTCGAGCTTGCAGGGACGTGTTGCCGGTATGAACATTACGACTGACGGCACACCGGGCGGTGGAAATACTTCTACATTGGTCCGTGGTAAGTCATCTTTCCGAAATGATGCCAATTCCCCGCTTTATGTCATTGACGGTGTGATGACCCGTGAGAACATCTCGTCTATCCTTTCTTCCAATGATGTAGAATCCATTCAGGTATTGAAGGATGCCGCTTCCGCTTCTATTTATGGTGCACAGGCTGCCAATGGTGTGATTATCATTACTACCAAACGTGCCAAGAAAGGGGAGACCCGTGTGGATTTTGATATGTCGTTGACTTTGCAGACCTATCAATGTGGCTTTGATATGTTGAATGCAGATGAGTGGGGCCAGGTTTATTGGTCGGCTTATAAGTATGCCAATAATGGAGCTACGCCAAGCAGCGAAATATATGGTAATGGTGCAACTCCTCAACTTCAAGACTATATCGGCCTGAATGGAGCTAAAGTACATGCCGTTGATACGGATTGGCGCGATGTGGTTTATCGCACTGCCTTGATGCAGAATTACAGTGCGACACTTTCAAAGGGCTCTGACAATGGTGCCTTCTCGTTAGCGTTGAACTATCTCGACCATGACGGTCTGGTAGAGAATACGAATTTCCAGCGTATCAATACCCGCATCAGTTCTAACTATCATTATCTTGACAATCGCTTGCGCATCGGCGAGAACGTTGCTATCAATCGTTGGACACAGACCCTCAGTCCGGCCGGTGTAGATGAGAATGCCATCAAACAGCATCCTGCCAAGACGGTTTATGATGAGAATGGCAATTATAACGATGCCATCAATGATGTTTTGGGTGATGCCCCCAATATGGCACGTTTGTTGGAGAATGAAAAACAGAACAAACATGATTACTGGCGTATCTTTGGTAATGCATTCCTTGAAATTGAACCGATTAAGAACCTGGTGCTGAAAACCAATTTCGGTATGAATTATTATGATGAAACCAACAAAACTTTTGAGCCGGCATGGGCACGCGATGAGGTCAATAAGCTGACTCAATCATCCAACAAAAGACTGGATTGGGTATGGACCAATACCGTGACTTATAGCAAAGCTTTTGGAAAGAACAATCTGACTGCACTTCTTGGTACAGAAGCCAAGAAGAACCATTCGGAATCCATGTTCGGTTATGGTACGGGACTGGCTGTAGAAGATGAAGATTATATTTATCTCGACGGTGTGACTGCCGGTAAGAATGTAGGTGCCGGTGCTTCCAATTATGGCATGGTGTCTTACTTTGGTAAAGTGAATTATGATTATGAAGGACGGTATCTGGCTTCTGTTACGGTACGCCGTGATGCTTCTTCCCGCTTGGCAAAGGGTAATAATGTGGATTACTTCCCTTCAGTGTCGGCAGGCTGGCGCATTTCAAGTGAGAAGTTTATGGAAGCGACCAAGAATTGGTTGGCAGATTTGAAACTACGTGCTTCATGGGGTATCAATGGTAACGATATTATTGATAATGAGTCCCCCTATACTAAATACTTGATTAGTCTGAAGGATGCAAGCTACAACATGAACGGTGATGGAACGACTTTGGCTCCCGGTGGTTACAAAGTGAGGTCTACCAATCCCGATTTGAAGTGGGAGAGTACAAGACAACTCAATATTGGTGTGGACGCCGCTTTCCTGAATGGACGTCTGAGTGCTTCTCTCGATTATTTTGATAAGAAGACAAGTGATATGCTTGTAGAGAAACCGTATATTGCTGTCATTGGCGAGGGTGGTTACTGCTGGTATAATGGTGGTACGATGAACAATAAAGGTTTCGAGATGGCATTGACCTGGAATGATAAGGTGAAGGATTTCCAGTATAATGTAGCATTTAACCTTTCATATTACAAGAATGAAGTGACAGAGCTGTCGGAAGAAATTTACTATACTTATGGTGGCGGTAATGGTGTTGACAAGACCTTGGTTGGTCAACCGTTCGGTTCATGGATGGGCTTCAAGACAGATGGAGTGTTCCGTACCCAGCAGGAGGTGGATGAGTATAAATCCAAATATAATGTACAGTTTGGCGCTCCCGGAGTAGGACGTATTAAATACGTGGATGCTGATGGTAACGGTACGATTGATACGAACGACCGTGTATGGTTGGGGTCTGACAATCCGAAAGTGATTGCAGGTCTGAATCTTGGGGCATCTTGGAAAGGCTTTGACCTCAGCATGTTCTTCAACGGTATGATTCGTGATGCCTATAACAACTCCAAATATTATACGGATTTGTTCCAATGCTGGACCGGTAATCATTCTACCCGCCTGCTCGATGCCATGCATGCCTACGAGAACTTTGAAAAGACGGGTGTTTACAATAGCAGTGTACCTGCTTTAACCACCCTTAACAGCAACAATGAGCACGAAGTTTCTGAGTTCTATATTGAAAATGGTTCGTATATCAAGCTGAAAAGCCTGACATTGGGTTACACGCTTCCTAAAGCAGCTCTCGACAAGATGAAGATGCGTCATGCGCGCATTTATTTCCAGGCTCAGAATTTGTTTACGATTACCGGTTATACGGGTGCCGACCCTGAAGGTCTGGGCTATCCTTATCCGTTGCCCCGTACGTTCTCTTTGGGATTATCATTTGGTTTCTAAACTTTAAAACTATACTATTATGAAATTGAAACATTTATATATGCTTGGCGCAGTAGCGCTGATGACTGCAAGCTGTAATGAAGACCGTTTCCTGGATTTGAAGCCCCAGGGTAGCTTGAACGAAGATATTATGACTTCTACAGAAGGTGCCGACCTTTTAGTGAATGCCGCGTATGCTGCTTTGGGTGGTCCCGAGGGACAGAGTTGGAGTGTATGGTGTCATCCTACTTCCAATTGGACTTATGGTGAGGTGCGTTCGGATAATGCCTATAAAGGCGGTGGTGGTGTCGGTGACCTTAATGAAGTGCACCGTATGGAGACATTTGATATGGATGCAACCAATGGATTCTTGGACAGCAAGTGGTATCATCTATATTGCAGTGTACAGCGTTGTAACTCTGCATTGCGCGTACTGAATGCTGCAACAGATGAGCAGGTAAACGGACGTGTATCCCGCATTGCGGAGATGAAAGTGCTTCGTGCCCATTATTATTTTGAATTAAGCCGCCTTTTCAACAAGATACCTTATTTTGATGAGAACGTTGAGATTTCCCAATATCCGGATATTCCGAACAATGAGTTTACCCGTGACGAGATTCTGAGTATGCTGGCCAAGGAGATGCTTGATGCCGCCGAACAGCTTCCTGCATCACAGCCGGAGGTAGGGCGTATTCATAAATACATAGCACTGGCCTATGCGGCTAAAATCAAGCTGTACCAGGCGTATCAGCAAGATGAGATTACGCATGCCGTAACTTCCATCAATAAAGAGCTGCTGAGGGAAGTCGTTTCGCTTTGCGACCAAGTGACTGCCAGCAACCGTTACGGTTTGCTTGACGATTTCCAGGGATTGGATTTAGTAACTAATGAAAACGGTAAAGAATCTGTTTTTGCCATTCAATATTCCATGAATGACGGTACCGAAAGTGCCGGCCGCATCAACTGGAGCAATCTGTTGAATTCTCCGGGTGGAGGCAGCCCTTACGGAGGTGACGGTTTCTTCCTGCCCAGTCAAGATCTGATAAATGCTTACCAGACAGATGCAAACGGTCTGCCCGATTTTAATTATCAGTCAAAGTCTGATTATAGTTGGGCGGTATTGAACAATGGGGTTTATACTTTACAAAACACGACTCCCAATGTAGACCCGCGTCTCGATTTTGTTGTGGGCCGTCCTACTATAACTTGGAAAACTTATCCGGACAAGCCGTGTGAGGGATGGGTGCGTGATAAGGATACTTATGGCTATAATTGCGCGAAGCGCTTCTGGGTTTCTCCGGAAAGTAGTGATATGTTTAATGGCTGGCCTTGGGGGGCTTCACAGTTGAACTGGCAGATTATACGTTACGCGGATATTCTTCTTTGGAAAGCTGAGGCTCTTATTGAACTCAATGAAGGCAATGGACTCGAAACTGCCCGTGATTTGATTAATCAGATACGCAATCGTGCCCGGAACAGCGCCTATGTAAAGGATTTCAACGACCATTCCAAATATGCGGCCAACTACCTTGTCAATCCTTATCCTGCTGATGTCTGGAATCAGGATTATGCCCGTCAGGCCCTCCGTTGGGAAACACGTCTGGAGAAGGCTTTGGAAGGTGAACGTTTCTTCGACCTAGTCCGTTGGGGCATAGTGGAAACAACCATGAACAAGTACATTACCGCGGAGTCGGACAATCGCATTTATTATGCCAATGCGCACTTTACGGGTGGAAAGGATGAGTATTATCCGGTTCCGAACAATCAATACGGATTTTCTGGAGGCAAGTATGTACAGAATCCCGGTTATGCTCCGTTCAACTAATTATATTTTGAAATAAAAACGTAAGGGAGGGGAAACGTTTGTTTCCCTCTTTTCCTTTAAACAATCTTTTATTATGAAAAACTTTGCCTATTCTATATTAGGCTGTCTATTGCTTTCTTTGAATGCAGCTTTTGCTCAAAAAACATGGTCGTTTGACGGGCAGGACCCCTTACTTTCCTGTGACGGTAAGTCATTGTTGAATTTGTACACTATAAAGGAAATACCAGAATTTGTTACCGGAGTCGAAGGTAAAGCCCTTCGTACAGACGGGTATTCCACTTGGATGGATACAACCACGGAAGGAGATGTTTCGTCGTTGTCCGGATGGTTTGCTCTGGAATCTTATCCGACGGATACTGCTGCCTTTATGGGAATCAGAGACATGGCAGGAACATCTGTAGCGGTATGTGTAGACCGTTATGGTGAGCTGCTGTTGGGAATGGGGCAGAATGGCTCATACTCTTACTGTTCATTAAAGACAAAAGTCGACCGTTTCAAGTGGCTGCATGTGGTCTTTGATTTGAGTAATGAATCGGTTTGCCTGAATGGGCAGAGGATGAGTGCAGAGGTATGGCCCCGGAACTTGCAGGATGGTGAAATGATGTTTCGGGTAGGTAAGGATTTCAGGGAAAAGAAGGTTTGGATGTACGATGTTACGGCTATAAACGGGTTGATTGACGGGATAAGCCTCACTCCCTTTTCCGATGATTCGTCTGCATGGAGAGACGAGATTGCCTTAGGATTGAAGAAGACTCCGGTTTTGGCTATTCCGGAAACCCGTTTTGCGAAGGACTTCAACCGTCCTCGCTATCATCTGTTGCCGGCTGCCAACTGGACGAATGAGACGCATGGTTTACTTCTTTATAAAGGTAAATATCATATATTCAATCAGAAGAATGCTTCTGCAATCTTCCTGGGACAGATAAATTGGGGACATTTCAGCAGTCCCGATATGCTTCATTGGACGGAGGAAAAGCCGGCTTTGACTCCTGATGCTGCTTATGACAAGAATGGAATATGGTCCGGGCATGCTGTTATCAATGATGACGGTATCCCCCAGCTGATATACACAGCCGGTGGAGACAAGATGGGAGTGGGTATTGCTTTTCCAAAAGATACAGCGTTGATAGAATGGGAGAAATATGCGGGTAATCCGGTTATTGCCGAGAAGCCTGCCGGATATACCCGTACGGACATGCGTGACCAGTATGTTTGGAAAGAGGGTGATGTCTGGTATATGATTATCGGTTTCGGCATTGAGCAGACCGATACACCCCACGGGGCTTTGCTGCTTTATAAATCGGCGGACTTGAAGAGATGGGATTTTGTACATTTGCTGTTTGAGGGCAATCCGGAAGTGGATGACTCCGGTATTTTCTGGGAAATGCCGGTCTTTAAGAAGATGGGCGGCAAATATGTTCTTTTGGTGAATAGGGTTCCTCATAAAGGCATACCTGCGCGTTGCCAGTATTGGATAGGAGATTTCAAGAATGAAAAGTTTATACCGGACAACCCAGTCCCTCAAAATCTGGAGGTCATCAATCGCTTGCTGTCCCCCTCTGTTGTTGAGACTCCGGAAGGGGATGTTGCTGCCATTGCCATTATACCCGATGAAATAGGAGGGGAGGCCACTTATGAACAAGGATGGGCACATCTCTACAGTATGCCCAGAAGATGGCAGCTGAAAGATGGGAAACTATGCCAAACACCCCATCCCGTGATGAAACAATTGCGTGAACAACCGACGGTTTATTCCAGACAGGCATTGACTGCTGCGAAACCGTGCATTGTGAGCAGAAGGGAACATCAGCTTGAAGTCAAGGCGACTTTTTATCCCGGTGACGCAAAACGGTTTGGATTTACATTGTGTAAGAATCCGGATAATAGCGAATATAGCCTGATTTATTATGATGTGGAGAAGGAGGAACTTATTGTGGACCAGACGCATTCTTCCTTGCGTGCACACATTCCTTTGAAGATTCGTAAGGATCATTATCGGTTGGATACTGCTAAACCGGTGGAGATTCGTTTGTTTATTGACGGTTCTGTAGTGGAAGGATTTATTAATAACGAAGATGCGTTCACTACAAGAATCTTCCCTTTGAAAGAAAATAGTACGCTATTGGAGCTATTCTCTGATGGAAAAACAACGGAAGTTGCTGCCGAAGTTTGGAAACTGAAAGATGTAAAGGTAAAGATGAACTTTTAATGAAAATACAGAAAATGAAGATACCAGCTATATTGGGTGCACTTTTATTGGCAGGAACATTGTCTGCCGGTGCACAAATGAATTCAGACAGTTTATACAAAGAGCCGTATCGTCCTCAGTATCATTTCAGTCCGGAGAAGGGATGGATTGGTGATCCCTCGGGATTCATGTACTATCAGGGTAAATATCATATGTACTGGTGGGGCAAAGTCGAATCTACAGATTTGGTACATTACCAACAGATAACCCCTTATGCCATGACCGGAACGGATGACAATATCAGTTACTTCACCGGTTCTGCGGTCATAGACAAGAACAACACGGCCGGCTTCGGCAAGGGGGCTTATGTGGCGGCTTACACCGTTTTTGAGAAGGACTCCAAGAAACAGGCGCAGGGCATCTCTTTCAGTCATGACGGAAAGACATTTCATTATTATGAAGGTAACCCGGTTCTGGACCTTTGGAGTACGGAATTCAGGGACCCTACCGTCTTCTGGCACGAGCCGACCCAAAAATGGGTGATGGTTGTAGCCAAGGCCCTGGAGAAGAAAATAAAGTTTTATACCTCTCCTGATTTGAAGAGCTGGACTTGGACCAGTGATTTTGGCCCTGCCGGTGACAGTGAAAAGTCTTGGGAGTGCCCGGATTTATTCCAGTTGCCGGTTGACGGGGATTCTGACAAGAAAAGGTGGGTGATGGTCGTATCTGTAAACTGGGCGCAAGAACAATATTTTATAGGAGACTTCGACGGCACTTCTTTTAAGCTGATGGAGAACCATCCTGCAGAGCCTCTATATGTGGACAAAGGGCTGGACTTTTATGCATCCCGCACATTTCAGGATTTTGACGGAACGTTGGATTCCAAAATTTCGATGGGCTGGGTTGCAACCTGGGACTATGCACCGGTAGCTCCATCGAAGTATGGGAAGGGCTTCTGGTCCATTCCCCGTAATCTGGAACTGAAGACATACAAGGAAGGCGTGAGGCTGGTGCAGAAACCGGTGGAACAGTTGCAAACACTTCGCCATAAGCCTGCATCGGTGAAACGTGCTTTATCGGTGGGAACACAGAGGTTACCCGGCTTTGTTCCCGATGAGAATGTCTACGAACTCGATGCTTCGTTTTCTACTGACGTATCCAACACCTTTGGCTTGAATTTGTGTGTGGGTGAAGGGCGCAAAGTGGTGGTCAGCTATGATACGGATTCACATAATCTGGTGATTGACCGCACCCATTGCTCCGATGTGCAGATTCCTAAATTCAGCTGTATGGCATATGCCAGGGTGGAACCGGTAGATAATAAGATACGTTTGCATATATTTGTAGACAAATCGAGTATTGAAATCTTTGCCAATGACGGGAAGGATGTATTCACATTATTAACCTATCCGGGCGAGGCTCAAACCGGTATCGAACTTTTTGCGCAGAAGAAGGGGACGAAGATGGAGTTGGATGCCTGGATGCTTAAATCAATATGGAGATGAGGAATTTATTGTTTGCATTGCTGCTTTTGCCTTTGATGGCCTCTTGTGTGAAGGATACGGCACAAGTGACTTTGGACTCTTTGCTGGATGAAATGATATCTGTAGAAGAATCCGCACGTTATCCGCTGGTGCCATATCGTTGCCTGCAAGTCAGCAGTTATGACCGCTCCTCCGTGTCTCCCGATTCGCCGGGATGGTTTGCCAACAATGATGGCTATGGCATTGTCTGTACGGATACGGTTGATGGGAGAGTGGAACGTGTGATGTTCGATGAAAAGGGCCCTGGAGCTATTACCCGTATCTGGATAACCACAGTTGACAAGCGTGGGACTTGGAGATTTTATTTTGATGGCGAAAGTACTCCCGGATGGATAGTTCCTGCCTATGATTTGATGCGTTTCGGAATACCCAGGTTGGGTAGGGGACTGCTTCAACCCCACACCAGCTATACTCCGGACGGGAAAGGCGGCAATACTCTTTTCCTGCCCATCCCTTTTGCCCGGAGTTGTAAAATTACATTTGAAGACGAACCGGGCATTGCGCCTACTCCCAAATACTATCACATCAATTATCGCAAGTATCCCGAAGGAACTTCTGTGGAAACCTTCTCTGCGGCATCCGTAGCCCGCGTCGGTAAAAAGATTTCAGAGGTAGATGATGCCTTGCTGCATCCTGCATCCCGTTCCGGTTTGCAGGTGGACAAGAAGCGGCAGGTGCTCCAGCCGGGCGATTCTTTGTGGATTGACCTGCCGCAAGGGGAAAATGCGGTTTATGAAATCAGTTTCCAGCTCGCGAATGCAGATTCTACGGCTTATGCCCAACTGATGCGCAATCTTATATTTAAGGCTGATTTTGACGGCCGGTCTACGGTTTGGGTTCCTCTTTCGGATTATTCGGGAGGGGGTATGGGTGCTCCGGCTGTTGATAGCTGGTTCTTGTCTGCAGACGGACAAGGCAAGGTGGTGAGCCGCTGGCTGATGCCCTACAAGACAGAAGGCAGACTATTGTTACAAAATATCTCCGCACACACTGCAGACGTGAGTATGGAAGTGGGAACGGCACCTTTGCCTTGGGGAGGGCGTTCCCTCTATTTCCATGCTTCCTGGCGCCAGCAGACCGGACTTCCGGTTTATGAGCGTCCGGATGATGATGCAAATTGCCGGGAGTGGAACTTTGCCACATTGACCGGACGAGGCATATACAAAGGGGATGTCCTGACTCTGTATAACCATTCGCGTGCCTGGTACGGAGAAGGGGATGAAAAGATATGGGTAGATGATGATGTTTTTCCATCGCATTTCGGTACCGGAACAGAAGATTACTACAATAGTTCGTGGGCTCCGGTCGTAATATTCCAAACGCCTTTTGGTGGCGCACCCCGTGCCGACCAGGCGAGTTCTCACGGTTATAATACATTCTTCCGTACAAGGAATTTGGACGGTATACCGTTTTCTTCATTATTGCGTTTCGACATTGAATTGTTGAGTTGGGTAAGGGGAACTGTAGATTATGCAACTACCGTTTACTGGTATGGAGATATGGGAGCGAAAGCTGTTGATACTTCAGGACTTGAGGAAGCAGCCCAAGACTTGCTACCCGTTCCCGGCGATTTATCTAAATATCGAAGAGAAAATAGCATAGAATTTGAGGAAACAACTCCAATAGCCTCTTCTCCATCCATTCATTTTGACAAGCAGAGTATGCTTGGTTTCGTTGACGGGCAATGGAGTGGAGGAACCCAACTCTTGTGTATTGGTGGAAAACCGGGTGATTCTGTAGAGTTTGAGTTCAATCAATTGGAAGACTGTCCTTATCAACTGGTGGTGTATGCCACGAAAGCTCCTGATTATGGCATAGTTTCTTTTTCCGTAAATGGACAAGATACACATATAAAGTGGGATGGATATGATACAAAAGTTACTCTTTCTGACCCTATTTCTTTAGGATGCTATAGTCCGGTGCGTGGAGCATTGACTTTGAAAATATCTTTGTCAGGAGCTAACCCAAAAGCTGTTGAGGAGAAGAATTTGTTTGGATTAGATGCTATACAACTTATGAAAAAACAATGATATTATGAAAGAGAGGATACTGATACTTTTACTACTGGCTACTGTTTGTAGTATGCAGGCACAAAATATTCACATGGCACTACGTCCGGATGATTTACTGATAGATAATTTTGAAGGAGATACTTTTGGAAACTGGATATTGGAAGGAAATGCTTTTGGCAATTCACCAGTTTCTATGGAACGTTTGTCAATATGGGGGGATAATAGGTTTGAAGGAAATCGGATGGCTTCTAGCTTTGTCAATGGAGATGCCGGTACCGGTGTATTGAAGTCACCTCTTTTCAGGATAGAACGCAGATATGTTAATTTTCTGATAGGTGGGGGTGTTGATTATCAGCGGGAGTATGTAGCCCTTTGGATTGATGGAAAGGAGGTGAAAAGAAGTACGGGGTATAATAGACGTGTCATGGAATATGAGTCTTGGGATGTTGCTGAATATATGGGAAAAAATGCCCGGATTGTTTTAGTGGACCAATCAAAAGAGGGCTGGGGATTTATCAATGCCGACTGTTTCTACCAGTCTGATACCAAATTGGAAAAAGAAATTTTTGCGAAAAGAATGTTGGTAACTCACCGTTATTTGAATATTCCGGTAAAGATGGGAGCGGTTATAGAACAGATGGATATATGGATTGGTGATAAAATGGTACGTAATATGGAAGTGGAGCTTGGCGGCGATGAACCTGATTATTGGGTTACATTGGAGGTCAAGGATTGGATTGGGCAAGAATTACGGATAGAGGCGAGTAAGAGTCCTAATGTAGAGCAAGCTTTGAATCAATGCTTTTGTTCTGAAACTCCTAAGGAAGAGAACTTGTTTTATAAAGAACCGTTACGTCCTAAAGTACATTTTACTTCTCGCCGGGGATGGCTGAATGATCCGAATGGTCTGGTTTGGCATGAAGGGGAGTGGCATCTGTTTTATCAGCATAATCCCTATGGCTGTATTTGGGGTAATATGACATGGGGGCATGCTGTGAGCCGGGATTTGGCACATTGGACTGAGTTGGGGGATGTATTACATCCGGACTCGTTGGGACCTATTTTTTCCGGTTCGGTAGTTGTTGATAAAAAGAATACGCTGGGGTGTCAACAAAATGGAGATACAGTATTGGTTGCTGTTTATACTTCGGCAGGTGGATTCGGGTATCACACCCGGCATTTGCAACATTCACAAAGTATAGGATATAGTTTGGATAAGTGGCGTAATTGGGTTACTTTTTCCGGTAATCCGGTACTTCCCACGTTGGTCAGGTACAATCGTGATCCTAAGGTGACGTGGCATACGCCGACTGGCAGATGGATTATGGTATTGTACTTGGATAAGCAGGAGTATGCTATCTTTTCATCTCCCAATTTGATGGATTGGACTGAAACGGACCGTTTTAAATTAGAGGGGGCGGATGAGTGTCCCGACTTTTTTGAAATGTCCGTAACCAATGAACCTACTGTCCGGAAATGGGTCTTTACCGGGGCGAACAGTACCTATTTGGTTGGGAGTTTTGATGGATATCGTTTTCGGCCTGAGACGAAACCTGTAAAAATGGATAGTGGTACAAACTATTATGCGGTTCAAACATATAGTAATGCACCAGATGACCGAAGAATACAAATAGCATGGATGAACGGAAGTAATTTCCCGGATATGCCTTTCAATCAACAAATGTCCTTTCCGCGTGAATTAACATTACATCGGGTTGATAAAGGATATGTCTTAAAAAGTATGCCGGTAAATGAACTCGCTTTATTATATGGGAGAAAGTACATCTGGAAGAGTCTGGTAGTTGAAGAAAAGAATTGTTTCACGACAAAGTTGAATACTCCTGCCTTCTATCTGAAAACGGGTTTTGCTGTAGATAGTGTTGATGCGCAGATATTGGCTTTTGATATTAATGGTTTGAATTTGATTTACGATTCTGTCAAACAGATACTCACTGTTGAGAAAGAGAATGGGGAAACCTTGAAGCAGATGGTGCTAAAGCCCAATGAAGGAAGAATTGAATTGGATATATTGTCGGATATTGCTTCTGTAGAAATCTTCGTCAATCAAGGAGCACTGTCTGCTGCTTTCTATCATCTGATTGAAAAAAACACTCCTTCTGTCACCATATCAGTTGAAGGCGGACAAACAAAGTTGAAACAGTTGACAATTCATGAATTGAATTCTATGTATGTTCCCCAGTGACATACAGATACCTTTTTAAGGATGGAATGTAACATTTGTAGTATGCTTTGAAACAAAAAAGATAGTCTCCTGCTGCTTGGTGGCGTATCTTTGCATGCTAGAAAAACATAATTAATTTAATACCAACAGAAACATGATTCATTTAAAAGACTTTTGGCGGACAATCAGAAGGACGCTTACCGTATTTATATTAGGAACTACCGTGGCTGTCTTCACATGCCAGGCCATAAATCCTCCTTTCGTGATTAAACATCTGGGTGACGGACAGAGTATCGTCCAAATTGACGAGCAGAAGAAGTTTTTGCTGCTGCCGGTGGAAGAGGCTTCTCCGGAGGCAAAATTGTATATGATAGCGGACAATGATGTTGTACGCAGTATGAACGTGCGATTGGCAGTCAATAAGGTTGACTATTTTGTTCCGGTCGATTTGACCGGCTTCGATAATAAACATCTCTCTTTCAACTTCCAGCTTATTCCGGATTCGGCCTTATGCTGGGAAGAAATGAAACTGTCGGATGAATTCGATGTTTCGAACCGGGAGAAGTACCGTCCGGTGTATCATTTCAGCCCGGCTTACGGTTGGATGAATGATCCTAACGGAATGTTCTACAAAGACGGGGTCTACCATTTGTTCTACCAGCATAATCCCTACGGCTCCATGTGGGGGAACATGCATTGGGGACATGCCACCAGTACGGACCTCGTCACTTGGGAACATCACGGAGATGCTATTTCGCCCGATGCGCTGGGAACAATTTTCAGTGGCTCTTGTGTTGTCGACAAGGATAATACGGCCGGGTTCGGTGCCGGTGCCGTCATTGCTTTCTATACATCGGCAAGCGACCGCCAAGTGCAGAGCATGGCCTATAGCCTTGACAACGGAAAGACCTTCAAGAAGTATGCGCGAAATCCCATCCTGACTTCCACGCAGCGCGACTTCCGTGACCCTAAAGTCATCTGGCACGAAGATACCAAGAAATGGATCATGGTTCTTGCCGTAGGGCAGGAAATGGAGATATACTCTTCTGCCGACCTGAAGAGCTGGACGCTGGAGAGCAAATTCGGTGAAGGACAAGGTGCTCACGGCGGAGTCTGGGAGTGTCCCGACCTGCTTGAACTGCCGGTTGAAGGTACGGAACTGAAGAAGTGGGTACTCGTCTGTAACCTCAATCCGGGTGGACCGTTCGGTGGCTCTGCCACACAATATTTCGTGGGGACATTTGACGGAAAGAGATTCGTGAACGAGTCTCCCGCAGTGACGAAATGGATGGACTGGGGAAAAGACCATTATGCAACTGTCACTTGGAGCAATGCTCCTGCAGGACGTGCCATTGCATTGGCATGGATGAGCAACTGGCAATATGCCAACGATGTGCCCACCCGCCAATACCGTAGTGCCAACTCCGTGCCGCGCGACCTTTCGCTCTATACCTCGGAGGGTGAAACCTATGTAAAGGTAACCCCGTCTCCCGAATTGCTGAAACTGAGGGATAAAGGCAGCAAGAAGCGTGCTTTCAAGGTAGACCGCACGTATAATCTGGACAAACTGCTGAATGACAATTCCGGAACGTATGAAATCGAAATGACCATCAAGAACAAGGATGCGGATGTGATAGGATTCCAGCTCTTTAACTCGAAAGGCGAGGAGGTGGAGATGTACTATAACCTGGCGGAAAAGACGTTCACCATGGACCGTATCAAGAGTGGTGAGGTGTCGTTCAGCAAGGACTTCCCTGCAGTGACCGTGGCTCCTGTCGAGGGTGGCAATGAAATGAAACTCCGCTTGTTCGTAGACAAGTCGGGCATTGAAGCGTTTGGCAACGACGGACGTTTTGCCATGACAAATCTTGTATTCCCGTCGGAACCTTACAACCGCATCAGTTTCTATGCTAAAGGTGGAAGCTGCAATGTCACCTCGTTTACTGTGTACAAACTCGGATTAAAATAACAGATAATAATCTTCAGCATGGAAAATACTAAGAATTCTTCTTTGGCAAAGCTCTTTCCGGTCATGCTTTGCTTCTTCGCCATGGGCTTTGTGGATTTGGTGGGCATCGCCTCCAACTACGTGAAGGCCGACTTGAACCTGACCGACTCGCAAGCCAACATATTCCCGTCTCTGGTGTTCTTCTGGTTCCTCATCTTCTCCGTACCTACGGGTATGCTGATGAACCGCATCGGACGCAAGAAGACGGTGCTTCTCAGCCTTGTCATCACGTTTGCCTCTTTGCTTCTCCCGGTTTTCGGAGACGGCTACGTGCTGATGCTGCTCTCGTTCTCATTGCTGGGCATCGGCAATGCGCTGATGCAAACGTCGCTCAACCCGCTGCTTTCCAATATCGTAAGCGGCGAGCGGCTGGCAAGTTCGCTCACCTTCGGACAGTTTGTAAAAGCCATTGCTTCGTTTCTGGCTCCATACATCGCCATGTGGGGAGCTACGCAGGCCATTCCGTCTCTGGGCATAGGCTGGAGGGTGCTGTTCCCGGTCTATATGGTCATTGCGGTGATTGCCATTCTCTGGCTGAGCGGTACTTCCATCCGCGAGGAAAAGGAAGAGGGACGCCCTTCCACCTTCGGGGAGTGCCTCGCCCTGCTGGGCAAGCCGTTTATCTTTCTCTGCTTCCTGGGCATCATGTGTCATGTGGGCATTGATGTAGGTACGAATACCACAGCGCCCAAAATCTTGATGGAGCGTCTGGGCATGACGCTGGCCGATGCCGGCTTTGCCACCAGCCTTTACTTCATTTTCCGCACGGCGGGTTGCTTTCTCGGCGCCTTCATTCTTCAGAAGATGGCTCCCCGAACCTTCTTCGGCATCAGCGTGTTATGTATGTTGGCTGCGATGGTAGGGTTGTTCGTTTTCCATGAAAAGACAATGATATACATTTGCATTGCCCTTATCGGTTTCGGCAATTCGAACATCTTTCCGGTTATCTTCTCTCAGGCGTTGCTTGCTATGCCACAAAAGAAGAACGAGGTTTCCGGTTTGATGATTATGGGGCTCTTCGGCGGTACGGTATTTCCGATAGCAATGGGCTTGGCAAGTGATGCTGTAGGACAAAGCGGTGCCGTGGCTGTGATGACGGTAGGGGTAGTGTACTTGTTCTTCTATATGCTGCGTATGAAGCGGTAATCTTTGTTCGCAGGCTGCGGACACATATCCCAAGGCTGCGGATATCTGTCCCAAGGTTGAGGATGTCTATCCCAAGCCTTGGGATAGAGATAATCCTTGGTTCTTAGAAACTTTTTAATAGATAGTTGGCAACTTTTCATTCTATAGTTAGGAACTTTTTATTAGGTTTGCAGCGGGTAGGACATTGAGTTTGCCGTGAATAAAATATATCATTCATTAAACAATATAATATTATGAATAAGATAATAGTAGGTATGGGCGAGGCTCTGTGGGACTGCCTCCCCGAAGGAAAGAAGATAGGCGGTGCTCCGGCAAACTTTGCTTACCATGCATCGCAGTTTGGTTTCGACAGCCGTGTGGTCAGTGCCGTAGGTGCCGATGCGGATGGGGACGAGATTCTGGATGTGTTCGCCCGGAAGGGGCTGCGCACGCAGATTGAGCGCGTGCCTTACCCCACGGGAACGGTGCAGGTGACGCTCGATGCCGTGGGCGTGCCGTGCTATGAGATAAAAGAAGGCGTGGCCTGGGACAACATCCCCTTTACCGACGAACTGAAGCGTCTGGCACTGAACACGCGTGCCGTATGTTTCGGCTCTTTGGCGCAACGCAGTGAAACAAGCCGCATCACCATCAACCGTTTTCTCGACACGATGCCCGATGCGGAGGGGCAACTGAAGATATTCGACATCAATCTCCGCCAAGGGTTCTATACCAAAGAGATACTCTGCGAATCCATGCGCCGCTGCAACATCCTCAAGATAAACGATGAGGAGCTGGTGACCATCAGCCGTATTTTCGGCTACCCGGGCATCGACTTGCAGGACAAATGCTGGATTCTGCTGGCCAAGTATAACCTGAAGATGCTTATCTTGACTTGCGGAACGAACGGCAGCTATGTGTTCACTCCGGGAGTGGTTTCCTTCCAGGAGACGCCCAAGGTACCGGTGGCGGACACCGTTGGAGCCGGTGACTCGTTCACGGCAGCCTTCACCGCTGCCATTCTCAGCGGGAAGCAGGTGCCCGATGCCCATAAACTGGCGGTGGAAGTCTCTGCCTATGTATGTACCCAGAGCGGTGCCATGCCGGAATTGCCGGTGGCCTTGAAAGAAAGGCTGGCATAGATTTTTCTTATTCTTTTCACATTTTTCGTTATCTTTGCTCATCTGCAATCTTAAATCAGAGGAAAGTGAAGATGAGACAGCATAACCTTCGGATTTTATTCTTTTTGCTCGTGCTTTGGGGAGTGGCGGTTGCCTGCTCCCGGCGCGAGGCACGTTTCCGTATCGGCGTTTCCCAATGTAGCGAGGATGAATGGCGGCGCCAGATGAACAGTGAGATACTCCGTGAAGCCCATTTCTACGAGGATGTGGAGGTGGACATCCGTACTGCTGTCGACGATAATGACCGTCAGGCAAAAGACATTCGTGAGCTGATAGCCGAAGGGGTGGATCTGCTGATTGTGGCCCCTAATGAAGCCACTCCGATAACTCCGGTTGTGGAGGAGGCATACAACCGGGGCATTCCGGTGATTGTAGTGGACCGTAAAATCCTTTCGGACAAATACACGGCCTACGTCGGTGCAGACAACTACGAGATAGGGAAAGCTGTGGGAGAGTATGTGGCCAATGTGCTGCATGGGCAGGGAGATGTGGTGGAAATCTCAGGTTTGGTGGGCTCCACACCTGCCGTAGACCGTCATCAAGGATTTGTGAAGGCTATATCCGCTTATCCCGGTATCCGGTTGCTGGCCGTTGAAGACGGTGCCTGGTTGCAACTCAAGGCCGGAGAGAAAATGGATACTCTGCTGAGCCGCTTTCCGCATATCGACCTGGTGTATGCGCAGAATGACCGTATGGCGGCCGGAGCCTATGCTGCCGCTGCCCGAGAGGGGCGGGAAAAGGATATGCGGTTCATCGGCATAGACGCCCTGTCCGGCAAAGACTATGGAGTGGAGAAAGTGCTTGCCGGCGAACTGGATGCCACGTTTATATATCCTACCGGTGGCGACCGCGTGATGCAGATTGCCATGGATATCCTGAACAAGCGTGATTTCCCCCGTGAAACTATCCTGGGCACTTCCGTCGTCGACCGCGACAATGCTCTCATCATGAAGATGCAGACCGCCCACATCGGCACTCTGGATGGAAAGATAGAAACCCTGAACGGAAAGATAAACCAGTATTTAGCCAGTTATGCCACGCAGCAGGTTGTCTTGTACGGCAGTCTGTCCGCCCTATTGTTGCTGGTCGGTTTGTTGGTGGCTGTCTACCTCTCCTTGCGTGCCAAGAACCGGTTGAACCGTGAACTGTCCATGCAGAAAAAGAAACTGGAGGAACAGAAAACCCAGTTGATACAGCAGAAGGAACTGTTGGAAGTACAGAAGTCGCAGTTAGAACAGCTTTCCCATGAACTGGAGGAGGCTACGCACGCCAAGCTGGTGTTCTTCACGAATATTTCACACGATTTCCGTACTCCGCTGACGCTGATAGCCGATCCCATAGAGCAGCTTCTTGCCAACCGCACCCTCGACGGACAGCCGCGCCAGCTCCTCGAGCTGATGAAAAAGAATGTGCATATCCTGCTTCGCCTGGTCAACCAGATACTTGATTTCCGGAAGGTGGAGAACGGGCGCATGGAGCTCCATCTCGAACCTTTTGATTTGCTCGACAGCTTCCGGGGCTGGAACGACTCTTTCCGCATGGCGTTGCTGAAGAAACATATTGCTTTCAGCTTTGAGGCATCTCCCGATACGGACTTCCGGATGATGGCAGATGCGGAGAAGATGGAGCGCATTTACTTCAATCTCTTCTCCAATGCCGTGAAGTATACGCCGGAGAATGGGAAGATAGCTATACGCTTGTCAATGACAGAGCAGAACTATAGCTTGTCTGTTTTCAATTCCGGCAGTTACATTTCTTCGACCGATGTGGAAGCTATCTTCGAGCGTTTTTATCAAGTGGACGGACATCAGGCAGGTACCGGTATCGGCCTTGCGCTGGTACGTGCTTTTGTAGAGATGCATGGTGGCAACATTGCGGCACACAGTGATGATAAGGGTACTACCTTCACCGTCACTTTCCCGAAGCAGGATGTTTTGCAGTACCATCCCACCATAGTGACGTTGCCTGCCGAAGAGAAGGACGTGTCGTCCACCCTGATAGATACGGAAGTGAAGGCATGCGAAGAGGTGGTTGAGGCTGATTGTCCTACTGTGCTGGTAATTGACGATAATGCGGATATTCGCAACTATGTGAAGTCACTGTTGACGCAAGAATTTCGCGTGCTGGATGCTGCGGACGGGACAGAGGGTATCCGGCTGGCCATGAAGTATGTGCCGGATGTGGTTATTTCGGATGTAATGATGCCCGGTATGGATGGTGTGGAATGTTGCCGCCGCTTGAAGGGGGAGTTACAGACATGCCATATCCCGGTGATTCTGCTGACGGCCTGCTCGCTGGACGAACAGCGTATCCAGGGCTATGATGGCGGTGCCGATTCTTATATTTCCAAACCATTCAATTCGCAGTTGCTCTTGTCTCGTGTCCGCAATCTTATTGCAAACCGCCGTCAGTTGAGGCAGTTCTTCGGAGATAACCAGACTATCGAGAAGGAAGCCATCAGTGATTTGGATAAGGGTTTCGTCTCCCGCTTCAAATCGCTTGTCGAGGAGAGGATGAAAGATGCGGAACTCAATGTGGAGGATTTGGGACGGAATATGGGTATGAGCCGTGTGCAGCTTTACCGTAAGCTGAAATCGCTGACCAACTATTCGCCGAATGAGCTGCTGCGCCAGATGAGGTTGAAAAAGGCTGCCTCACTGCTTGCCTCCTCTGACATGACGGTAGCGGAGATTGCCTATGAAGTGGGCTTTTCGTCACCTTCCTATTTCACGAAATGCTATAAGGAACAGTTTGGGGAGAGTCCTACCGAGTTTCTGAAAAGAAGGGGATAGCTGTTGTCTATCCCCCTTGTTCTTAATACACGTCTGTTTACTTCTGTAAATGATACTGGAACTTATTTCAGTATTTGAGGCAGGTTTTCCCTTCCCCAGAAGTAGTAAACACAGATTCCAATCCAGCTTGTGAGCAGGATGATAATTGCAACTAATAGTTTCTTCACGCCGTCTACCGGCCACTTCATGATTTCAAGTACGGCTTTGACACACAGAACCACACCGATAATCCAAATGATAAATCCAATCATAACCTGTGATATTTAGTATTGTTAATTAAAAACAAATAGAGACTACGCCTTATTCAGGAGCAGCCTCTATTCTTTATTTAGTAATCGGAATTACTCTGTAACTTCAGCGCCCCAATTTTCTTTGGAAAGACGCTTGTAGCTGTTGTAACGCCATTTAGCGTTTTCTTCAGCAGCCTTGAACAGCTCGTCGGCCTCCTGCGGATATTGCTTCATTACGGATGCGTAACGAACTTCACCCTTCAGGAAGTCTTGGAATCCGCTCCAATCCGGTTCCTTGCTATCCAGCGTGAACGGATTCTTGCCTTCAGCCTCCAGAGCCGGGTTGTAACGCCACAAGTGCCAGTAACCGCACTTAACGGCCTTTTCTTCCTCTGCCTGGCTCTTGCCCATACCTGCCTTCAGACCGTGGTTGATACACGGAGCGTAAGCGATGATGAGTGACGGACCGGGATATGCTTCTGCTTCACGGATAGCCTTTAAAGTCTGAGCCTGGTCGGCACCCATAGCGATTTGGGCAACGTATACGTAACCGTAAGTAGTAGCCATCAGACCGAGGTCTTTCTTGCGTACACGCTTACCGGCAGCGGCAAACTTGGCGATAGCGCCTACCGGGGTAGCCTTGGAAGACTGACCGCCTGTGTTGGAGTAAACCTCAGTATCCAGTACGAGGATGTTGACATCCTTACCGCTTGCGATTACATGGTCGAGACCACCGTAACCGATGTCGTAAGAGGCACCGTCGCCACCGATAATCCACTGGCTGCGTTTTACCAGGTATTGAGACAGACTGGCGATAGTCTTGCAGCTGTCGCACTTGTCTTTGGCAGCTTCTACCATCGGAATAATCTTTTCAGCCAGTTCCTTGCTCTTGTCTGCATCGTACATGTTTTCAATCCAAGCCTGGAATACTTCTTTGTATTCAGCCGGAGTTCCTTCTGCTGCGATGGCATCTTCCATAGCCTTCACGATACGTGCGCGCATCTTTTCGTTGGCAAGCTCCATACCCAGACCGAATTCGCAGAAGTCCTCGAACAATGAGTTTGCCCAAGCAGGACCGTGACCTTTTTCGTTCTTGGTATAAGGAGTAGAAGGTACTGAACCGGAGTAGATGGAAGAACATCCTGTTGCGTTGGCTACCATTTCGCGGTCACCGAACAACTGGGAAATCAGCTTCACATACGGAGTTTCACCACAACCGGAGCAAGCACCTGAGAACTCGAACAACGGAGTAGCGAACTGAGAGTTCTTCACGTTGGCCTTGATGTCAACCAAATGTTGTTTGCTCTTCACGTTTTCAGCACAGTAGGTCCAGTTGGCAGCTTCCGGCAATTGGCTTTCGAGGTGCTTCATAGTCAGAGCCTTGCCACCCTTCTTCGGGTTGCCCGGACAGACATCGGCACAGTTGCCACAACCCAGACAGTCGAGAACGTCTACCTGAATACGGAATGTCATACCGTCGAATGCTTTACCTACAGCCTTCAGTTGAGTGAAGTTGGCACCCTTCTGCTCTTCAGCATCGAGTACGAACGGACGGATGGAAGCGTGAGGACAAACGTAAGCACACTTGTTACACTGGATACAGTTCTCAGCGTTCCATTCGGGAACGAATGCGGCTACACCACGTTTCTCATATTTGGCAGTGCCTTGTTCCCAAGTACCGTCTTCAATACCCTTGAAAGCGGATACCGGCAATAAGTCACCGTCTTGTGCGTTGATAGGACGAACCACTTCGTTGATGAATGCAGGATCGTTGTTTTCAGCCTTGGCGTCGTCTGCCAGATTGGCCCAAGCCGGGTCAACGGTCAGTTGCTTGTATTCGCCGCCACGGTCAACTGCTGCGTAGTTCTTGTTGACAACGTCTTCACCCTTCTTGCCGTAAGACTTAACGATGAATTTCTTCATCTGTTCTACAGCCAGGTCAACCGGAATAACGCCGGTGATACGGAAGAATGCGGATTGCAGGATGGTGTTGGTACGGTTGCCCAAACCGATTTCCTGTGCAATCTGGGTTGCATTGATATAGTAAACAGTGATATTGTTCTGTGCAAAGTACTTCTTCACCTTGTTGGGCAGGTTCTTGGCAAGCTCTTCGCCTTCCCAGATGGTGTTCAGCAAGAAAGAGCCGTTCTTACGCAAGCCGCGGGTTACGTCGTACATGTGCAGGTAAGCTTGAACGTGGCAAGCCACGAAGTTAGGCGTGTTTACCAGGTATGTAGAGCGGATAGGAGTATCACCGAAACGCAGGTGCGAGCAGGTGAAACCGCCTGATTTCTTGGAGTCGTAAGAGAAATAAGCCTGGCAGTGCTTGTCGGTATTGTCACCGATAATCTTCACAGAGTTCTTGTTGGCACCTACTGTACCGTCAGCGCCCAAACCGTAGAATTTGGCTTCGAACATGCCTTCGCCGCCCAATGCGATTTCTTCTTCCTGGGGCAGAGAAGTGAAGGTAACGTCGTCTACGATACCGATAGTGAAGTGGTTCTTCGGCATCGGCATAGCCAGGTTCTTGTAAACGGCGAGGATTTGCGCGGGAGTAGTGTCCTTGGATCCCAAACCGTAACGGCCGCCTACGATAACCGGAGCATTCTCTGCACCGTAGAAGCAGTCTTTTACGTCGAGGTACAACGGTTCGCCGTTAGCACCCGGTTCTTTCGTACGGTCCAGTACGGCAATCTTCTTGGCAGTCTTGGGAACGGCGGCAAGGAAGTGCTTGGCAGAGAACGGACGATACAAGTGAACGGCAACCAAACCAACCTTTTCGCCATTGGCAACGAGGTGGTCGATAGCTTCGCGGGCAGCTTCCGTTACAGAACCCATGGCGATGATAACGCGTTCTGCATCTTCTGCACCGTAGTAATCGAACAAACCATACTTGCGGCCTGTGATTTTGGAAATCTCGTTCATGTATTCCTCAACGATAGCCGGAACTGCTTCATAGTAGTTGTTGCAAGATTCACGGTGTTGGAAGAAGTGGTCAGGATTTTCGGCCATACCACGGGCAACCGGGTTCATCGGGTTCAATGCACGTGCGCGGAATTCAGCCAAAGCTTCCTGGTCGATAAGCGGAGCGAGGTCTTCGTTCTCCAACATTTCAATCTTCTGGATTTCGTGAGAAGTACGGAAGCCGTCGAAGAAGTTCATAAACGGAACACGGGCCTTGATGGTGGCTAGGTGGGCAACACCTGCCAAGTCCATAACTTCTTGTACAGAACCTTCGGCCAACATGGCAAAACCGGTCTGGCGTGCAGACATAACGTCCTGGTGGTCACCGAAGATACACAGTGCATGGCTTGCCAATGTACGTGCTGATACGTGGAATACACAAGGCAGGAATTCACCGGCAATCTTGTACATGTTCGGGATCATCAGCAACAGACCTTGTGAAGCTGTGTAAGTAGTAGTCAGCGCACCGGCTTGCAGAGAGCCGTGGACGGCACCTGCAGCACCACCTTCTGACTGCATTTCCTGTACCAATACTGTTTCGCCGAAGATGTTCTTGCGACCTGCGGCAGCCCATTCGTCTACGTATTCAGCCATCGTAGAAGAGGGGGTGATGGGGTAGATGGCAGCTACTTCGGAGAACATATACGAGATATGTGCAGCAGCCTGGTTACCATCACAAGTAATGAATTTCTTCTGTTTAGTCATAACTAAATTGAATTATTTATTTAAGTAAAAAAATCTCTCTCTTAATACAAGAAACCGAATAACCAGAGAGGTATTTGGTTGCCTCGGCCTATTTCTGCCTTATGCAGTACATAAGTAACTCCCGGATTATTCTTTATCTTTGTTCCTTCCGGACAAATCTTGAAAGGCATCACCTCATCTACCATGAACGAGATGTTCTTGTCGCCCTTGTTCACCTTGTGGTCCTTCCACATTGTGTTGGCAAAGAAAGTGTCCAGTACGTCTTGCTCTTCCACCTTGACGGGATAGATGGAATACATCAGATTTGAATTGTGCATCATTATCTTCGACGGCTTCTTGGGGAATTCTTCTCCCTTCGGATAGACCATATTGATGAGTCGTGCGTCTGCCAGATACTTGATGTAATTCATCACGGTGGCACGGGAGGTCTGTATGTCGTTTGCCAGTTGGCTGACATTCGGCGCTTTCGGCCCGTCCACGGCCAACAAATATAGTAATTTCTTTATCTTCGAAAGGTATTTCAGCTCAATTTGTTTGATGAGCAGGATGTCTACTTCCACCATCATGTTCATTGTCTTGAGCAGATTCTCCGAGAAGTTACGCTTTTCGAGGAAGAAAGGGTAGAAGCCGTGGTGCATATAGTCCTGCATGTAGTCCAATGGACGTACTTTGGAGAGGATGCCTTTGGCTATCTGTTCGTGGTTGCTCAGGATTTCTTCCAACGGATAGGCGTGGAACTTCATGCCCGTCTGCAGGTTCAGGTATTCGCGGAAGGAGAAGCCGCGCAGGTTGTAGCTCTTCACGATGTCGCGCAACTCCATATTCTCCTCTTTCAGGCGCATCACGGACGAGCCGGTGAACACGATTTTCAGGTTGGGGAAGCGGTCGTAGCACATACGCAGTTCCTTGCTCCATTCCGGGTACTTGAATACCTGGTCTATCAACAGCACTTTTCCTCCGCGACGCTGGAATTCGGCGGCGAACTCCACGATGCCATGTCCGGAGAAGTAGAAGTTGTTCATGTTGATGAAGAGGCAGGAGCGGTCTGTGCCGAATTTCTCTTTGGCATATTGCAGCAAGAAAGTAGTCTTACCTACGCCTCTTGTGCCTTTGATACCGATAAGACGGTCATTCCAGTCTATTTCGTCCATTAGGTCGCGGCGTACGGGGGCATTGGTATGCTCTACGAGATAAGCGTGTGTACGGTAAAATGCTTCCATGCTTTAAATTCGGTTTATCGGGCGACAAATATACGGCTTTTTTATAGATTTGCAAAGTAGAGATGGCAAAATATTATATAACTTTGCACTCTCATACAAAACGTGAGTAATTGGTTAACATTTGAAAGATGAAACTTTATGTGTTCAATCCTGATGCAGATATGGCATTGGGAAATAATGAAGAAAATTATATGGCGCCCGCTACCATCCGCCGTATGGCTGAAGACTTGGCTTTGTTGCCGATTTGGTATGCCCAGCCGGGTAGTGGGGTACTGGCCTCTTCCGCCTATAATGCAGATTATCTGAAACAGATGCAACAGTTGTTCCGGCTGGATGTGCATTTGGTGACAGAGCCGGAGCTGCCCGATTATGCTGATGTGCGGGTAATGCCTTGGGGATGGAACCCCGCTATCCGTAAACGGATGTTGAAAGGCGGTGTTCTGGAAAAAAATCTTCCTACGCCGGATGCTTTGGATAAATATCGTATGAAGGCTGCCCGTAGTAACGCTTTGGCTTTTCGCGCACTTTTCTATTTCAATAAAATAGATTATACTTGTGGTGACGGTTGTTGCTTGGTGGAGGCTGATGGTAGAATGACGGATATCTCTCCGGATATTGTTGATCGTTACAAGGAGGGATGTGTGTTCAAATCACTTTGGTCGGGAAGTGGAAAGGGATTGTGTTGGTGCCGTCATGGCTTTACGAAAAATGTTTCCGATTGGTGTAGTAGGGCGCTGAAAGAAAATAGAGGTTTTGTGATGGAGCCTATATTTGATAAGGTGGAAGACTTTGCCATGGAATTTTATTCGGATGGTCGGGGAAAGCTTCTTTTTGTCGGCTATTCCCGTTTTGTTACGGATGACAAAGGGGCATATCGTGGTAATATCCTTACTTCGGATGAGCAAGTGGAGGAATGGATTCAGCAATATGTACCCTTTGAAGCATTTGTACGCATACGCAATATGATGCAGAAAGCATTGGAAACGAGTTATGCTACATCTTATATGGGTTTCTTGGGTGTGGACATGATGGTCTGCCGTCAGAAGGAAGGGCATCCGTATGCCATCAACCCCCATGTCGAAATAAATCTACGGATGAATATGGGAATCGTTTCCCATGTGCTTAGTGATCATTTCATTGTCCCCGGTGGGGAGGGACGTTTCTCCATTGATTGTTTTCCGACCCATGAAGCTTTGATGGAGCGGCATGAGCAGGATATGCAAAGCTATCCGCTGGTGGTGAAGGACGGCAGGGTTGTTTCCGGCTATCTGCCTCTGGTACCGGTCACTCCGAAGAGCCGTTACCGGGCTTTTGTCTGTGTCACTGCTGCTGAATAGCTTCGCTTTCGTTTCCGCAACGGTCTATGGCTGTCACGGCAAAATATTTTCGGGCAGTCCACGGGCGGATGGGGGCATAGGTATATTCCGTACCTTGTACTCGTTGTGCCAGGATATTCTCCGGATTGGAGGTATCTACGGGATAGGTGTCCGAACCGTAGATTACATACATCGGAGCATTCCGCTTGTCATTGTCCGTGGCGGGTTGCCAGCTTAGTTTCCAATAGCCGTTTTCCGGTGTTTCCACCGTGAGTCCGGAGGGAGGTGTAGGAGCTACATTGTCTATCCACGGCATGGCGGGTTGCAGGGCCGGGGCGGTATAGAAGTCTTCTTCCAGCGCCTCATAAAGCCCTTGCGTATTGTCCATCAGATACTTCACGCGGTAGTGTGCCTCGCCCGCCAGACCGTGGGCGCGGATAAAGTGCATCTGCCGTTCAATCTCGTCCAGCGTCCAGTTCCCTTCGCTGGGGTCGAGGAAGTAGATGCCCAGACCGGGAATGATTTGGCGTCCGTTACTTTGTTCCTGCCAGTCGAGGGCAAAGGGATAGAAATGATTGCCACGGAAATAGAGCATCGGATAAATCTGGTCCTGGATGCCCTCGCCCAGCCAACCCTGCACGTCTTGATAGACGGTGTGGAAGGCATTCCAGCCACGGGAGGGGTAGCGGGAAGTGTCTTTGTATTTTCCTACCGGGCAGGTGCTGACCTTTACCCAGGGTTTCATGGCTTTTACACCTTTATATATATAGCGTACTATTTCCGTCAGGTTGTCTCTGCGCCATTGGGCAAGGCTGCGTCCTTTGCTGTATTTGCGGTAGTCGTAGCTGTCGGGAAAACGGGGGGCGTTTTCCGGATAGCGCAGGTAGTCGAAGTGTATCCCGTCTACATCGTAGCGTTCCACCACTTCGCGGACAAGGCTCATCAGGTACTCTTTGGTTTGCGGATGTCCGGGATTCAGGAAGTATTCGCGTTTGTAGGGTACGCAGATGGCGCGTTTCTTTTTGGTGACGGACTCTTTACCGAGGGCGGCTACATGCTTGCGGTTGCCCAGAGGGATGGTCACCATCCAGGCATGGCACTCCATACCGCGCTTGTGGCATTCGGCTATGGCAAAAGCCAGCGGATCGTAGCCGGGGTCGCCGCCCACCTTTCCGGTCAGTATGGAGTTGTAGGGCTCGATGGCTGATTTGTAGAGGACATCTCCCCGTGTACGGGTCTGGAACAGTACTGTGTTGAAATTGGCGGCTTTCAGTCTGTCCAATATTTCAATCAGTTCGGCCTGTTGCTTGCGGATGCCTTCGGGCGAAGTGGTGCGTGTCTGCGGCCAGTCCAGGCCATAGACGGCAGTTATCCAGGCGGCACGCACTTCATGCTTGGGCGGTTGCGCAGCCAGTGGCAGCAAGACGGCCATATATAGTAAAATGGAAATAATTCGTTTCATTTTTCTCTTTTCTTCTTTATTTCTGTCATATTTCTCGGCGAAGATAAGCAAAACACCCGATTATTTTGTGCTGTTTACTTGGAAACTGTTACATTTGCATACATTAAAGATATTAACACGCCATGATTACATTTACGCTTTGCCTGCTGGCGTTGATAGCCGGCTATTTTATCTACGGACGCTTCATAGAACGCGTCTTTGGTCCCGATGACCGCAAAACACCCGCCCTTACCAAAGCCGATGGTGTGGATTACATTCCACTGCCTACTTGGAAAATCTTTATGATACAGTTTCTCAATATTGCCGGGTTGGGACCTATCTTCGGTGCCATCATGGGAGCTAAGTTCGGTACGGCATCCTATCTGTGGATTGTACTTGGCAGTATCTTTGCCGGTGCAGTGCACGACTATCTTGCCGGTATGCTCTCCTTGCGGCATGACGGGGAAAGCCTGCCGGAAATCATCGGACGCTATCTGGGGCTGACCACCAAGCAGGTGATGCGCGGCTTTACCGTCATCCTGATGATATTGGTGGGAGCTGTCTTTGTGGCAGGGCCGGCCGGACTGCTTGCCAAGTTGACCCCCGACAGCTTGGATACCACCTTCTGGATTATTGTTGTTTTCGCTTATTATATCTTTGCCACTTTGCTGCCGGTAGATAAGATTATCGGTAAGATATACCCACTGTTCGCCGTTGCCCTGCTGTTCATGGCGGTCGGTATTCTGGTAATGCTTTACGTCAACCATCCTGCATTGCCGGAGATATGGGACGGATTGCAGAACACGCATCCCGATGCGGTTGCATTGCCCATCTTCCCCATCATGTTCGTCAGTATTGCCTGCGGTGCCATCAGTGGCTTCCATGCCACGCAGAGTCCGCTGATGGCACGTTGCATGACAAGCGAGCGCCACGGACGCCCCGTTTTCTATGGGGCAATGATAACCGAAGGCATTGTAGCTCTGATATGGGCTGCCGCCGCCACTTATTTCTTCCACGAGAACGGGATGGGGGAGACGAATGCCTCTATCATTGTAGACGCCATTACAAAAGACTGGCTGGGTGCCGTAGGTGGCGTATTGGCCATTCTGGGTGTTATTGCCGCGCCTATTACCAGTGGCGACACGGCTTTCCGTTCAGCGCGCCTCATTGTGGCGGATTTCTTGGGAATGGAACAAAAATCCATGCGTCGCCGTTTATATATATGCATCCCGATGTTCCTGGTAGCCATTAGCTTGTTGCTTTACAGCCTGCGGGACAAGGATGGATTTGATATGATTTGGCGTTATTTTGCCTGGGCCAATCAGACTCTGTCCGTCTTTACGTTGTGGGCCATTACGGTCTATCTGGTACGCGAGAAGAAAGGACGTTATTATTACGTCACCTATTTCCCGGCATTATTCATGACGGCTGTGTGTACCACTTACATCTGCATTGCTCCCGAAGGTTTCGGGCTCGGTCCGAATTATGCGCTGGGCATAGCCTTGATAGCTGTTGTGCTGGCTGCTATTTGGTTTAATATTTGGTATTTTAAGACGACTAAAAAACTTTGGTAATGAAGAAAATCAAGAAATCTACCGGGCTCACGTTGGCCCTGCTTATTTACGTTTCTGCTACTGCCGCTTATTTCCTTCCCCGCAATACGGAAATCAGCGATACTGAGAAGTATGTCACCGTAGCTGCTTCGTACCTCATTGTATTTGTGCTGTGGCTGGTGCTTCGCAAGAAGGAGGCGCTGCAACGCAAGCGATTCGAAGAAGACAATAAACAACATTGATTATTTACTCAAAAAACAGAACAAGATGAAAAAACTGGCATTATTCGTTTGCTTGCTTGTTGTCACAGTGGCAGCTCAGGCACAGTTTGAAAAAGGTAAGTGGATTTTGAACCCGTCCATCACCGGTTTGGAATTTTCTCATGACACGGGAACCGACAAGACAAGTTTTGGCCTTGAAGCCAAGGGAGGTGCTTTCCTGCTCGACAACATCGCCTTGCTGGTGCATGCCGGGGCTGCTTGGAATACCGGAGGGTCTGACCTCGATGTCTATACGCTGGGTGTAGGTGGACGTTATTATTTCGACAAGATTGGCGTGTATCTGGGTGCCGATGTCAATGTGGACCGTTGGGATTGGGGACATGATTTGGATGATACCAAGTTCTCTTTCGGTCTGGAAGCCGGTTATGCGTTCTTCCTGACCCGCACGGTGACCATCGAACCTGCAGCTTACTGGAACGTCAATAGCGACCGTTCTAAATTCGGTCTGAAGGTAGGTTTCGGATTCTATTTCTAATCTTATTTTCCTGCTACTGCAAGTTTTTTTGCAGTGCCGCTGTAAATGTGTTGCAGTGGCACTGCATAAATGTTTGCAGCAGTACTGCAAAAGATATGCAGTGGTTTTGCAGTAACGTTTTGCTTAGAGCAATGCTGCATATTTTCTAACTTGTTTCAAGCGCTCCATGAGTGTTTGGTCACTTTCAGCCAATTGCATGTTATAGTCTAGCTGCATTCGCATCAGCAAGCCGGCACTGATTCCCAATGCTGCTTCAAAGAGCAATGCTGTAGATGTTGTGAGGGGACGTCGACAGTTCAAGATGTCGTTTAGTACCTTATATGAGATGCCGGTTTGTGCAGCAAGCTTAGTTTGGGGTAATTTTCTATTTCCCACCTCTTCTTTGAGTAATTCACCCGGATGTATAGGGCGTTGACATTTATAATTTCCCATATTCATAATCATTTATAGTGGTTCGATAATTCCAGGATATTACATATTGTCACTACGGTTTCAGATGTACTCTGCTTTACTGTGAATTCTATGCGGTATTGGTCATTTACTCTAATGGAAGAAATACCTGCTTTATCTCCTTTCAATACTTCGTAATGAAACGACCGAATGGCGTAAAGCTCTTCGATATTTTGAACGTATTCCAAGGTCTTTATGCGCAACTGATATCGTTTCACCATTTGAGGCTGAAAGCGATATTTCTTATCCTTTGTTTTTCCTTCCTCATATAGTTGTTGCAAGTATTCCTTATCAAAGTGTATTTCCATTGTTTTTAGATTGTTTTCATTGTGCAAAGGTAATGTATATCTCCAATATTCCACTATAAAAGTGGATATTTGTTGGTTGCCTGGATAACGTGAAACTTTTTATATGTTAATGAAAGTAGAGGCTGGTTTTGAACATTATAGCAAAAATCCTTATATTTATACTCGAAGTATGAATCCTAAAAGCAAAATGCCATGAATAGAGTTTGTATTACCTTATTGCTTTGCTGCTTGTCATCTTGCCGAATGAATAAGACGGAACGCATGGAAATGTCTGAAGATTCCATAGATACAGTAAGGATAGACCAAGGGGTGGGAAAAAAAACAGTGAGCGATAGCCTCAAGATAGGGATTGCGGATGATGGTGACTACTTGCAAAGACAATTGCTTGCCATTCACGAAGAACTGAGAAAAAGATTGAATAATACACCATATACACACATTCAGAGGAATGTGACCGGATATGGGGTGGGGTTGCATTGCATCGATATAGATTTGATGGTGAATACTCCCGAGCGGCAGAAAGAGTTCCGGGAGAAGATAATGGACTCCCCCGTTTTCTGTTTTCATGGTGTAGAAGTCCCCGTCATCAACGAGAGAGTAGGCAGGAATCATATTCGTGGCATCCATATCCGTCTCGAATATCCGGTCTTTTCAACGAAAGCTCTCCATGCGACATTCATCCTCAGCAATCACAGCGGCGGAGATTTGACCTGCGGCGAGCATTACTACCTGACGTTCGAAGACGAAAAAGGTACCTGGCGGGAATTGCCGATAAACGCTGCCTTTTGGGACATCGCCTATGTGCTGCGGGATGGGGAGGAAAGGGTTATGAAAGCCTCCCTTTATCCGGATGTGCATCCCAACAAGCCGAGACGCTACCGTTACTTTTATGAGATAACCATCAGGAGGAAACCTGTCTTGATGATGGCTGAGTTCAGACTGACGGACAATGAGGAAGAATGGAGAACGGCGGAAAAGACATCTCTTCCCCCTTATATTTCGGATGCAGGGAAGGGCGGGAGCCCACAATTGATAACGGAAGAGCCAATGGAAGAACCGGTCTATAAAGTAGTGGAAGTGATGCCCGAGTTTCCGGGAGGTATGAAAGCCTTAATGGATTTTATTCAAAAGAATATCCGTTATCCGGAAGAAGCCCGTAAGAATGGCATTCAAGGAAGAGTTGCTGTCAGCGTGGTGATTGACGAGAATGGTCGTGTGACGGACCCCGTTATTATGCGCAGCAGGTATCCTGCCCTGGATGAGGAAGCATTACGGATTGTAGAATTGATGCCACAATGGAAACCGGGGATGCAGCAGGGTAAAGCCGTGAAGGTGGAATTTACTTTTCCGGTTACTTTTAAATTGGAGTAGTAGCACCCGGTAAGATTAAACACAAAGACACGGAGGCATAGAGTTTTATTCTTTTTCCTTGAATTTAATATCTCTGTGTCTCCGTGCCTCTGTGTTCTATTTAAGGAAGCGAGGGGTGTAATTTCTCTTGCAAAAATTGTCCCGTATAACTTGCCGCACACTTCGCCACTTCCTCCGGTGTACCGGTAGCTACGATGTTTCCTCCTTTGTCCCCTCCTTCGGGCCCCAGGTCTATCACATGGTCCGCACACTTCACCACATCCAGATTATGTTCGATGATGACAATGCTGTGCCCGCGGCGTATTAGGGCATCGAAGGCTTCGAGCAGTTTCTTGATGTCATGGAAGTGTAGTCCGGTGGTCGGTTCATCGAAGATGAACATGGTCGGGTCTGCTTTCTCCTGGCTGAGGTAGAAGGCGAGTTTCACGCGCTGGTTCTCTCCACCGGAGAGGGTGGAGGAGGCTTGCCCCAGTTTGATATATCCCAAACCTACATCCTGCAAGGGTTGCAGCCTCTTCACAATCTTTTTCTGTCCGTGTTGCGTAAAGAATTCGATGGCTTGGTTTACGGTCATCTCCAATACGTCGTAGATATTCATGTCGTGGAACTTCACTTCCAGCGTGTCCGCCTTGAAGCGTTTGCCGTGGCAGGATTCGCATTCCAGTACAAGGTCTGCCATGAATTGCATCTCCACCGTGATGGTGCCTTCACCCTTGCATTCCTCGCAACGGCCGCCTTCGCTGTTGAAGCTGAAGTATCCGGCACTGTATCCCATCTGCTTGGCAAGCGGTTGGTCCGCCCATAGTTTACGGATTTCATCGTAGGCCTTGATGTAGGTCACGGGGTTACTTCTCGATGACTTCCCGATAGGATTCTGGTCAACAAACTCTACATTGCGCAGGTTCTGCAAGTCTCCTCCAATGGAAGTGAACTCGCCTGGACGTTCGTTGCATTCATCCAACTCTCGTTTCAGGGCGCGGTAGAAGATGTCGCGTACCAGCGTACTCTTGCCCGAACCGCTGACACCGGTGACTACGGTCATTACATTCAGCGGGAACCGTGCCTCTACACCCTTCAGGTTGTTTTCGCGCGCGCCTTTTATTTCTATGTAGTTGTTCCACGGGCGGCGGTGTTCCGGCAGGGGGATGGTTTCTTCGCCCAGCAGATAGCGCACGGTATAGCTGTCACTGTCTTTCTGAAGGTCTTTCATATCTCCTTGGTAGACGACCTTCCCTCCCAGGCGGCCTGCCCGGGGACCGATGTCGATGATATAGTCGGCAGCACGGATAATCTCTTCATCGTGTTCCACTACCACTACCGTATTGCCCAACTGTTGCAGCTGGCGGAGCACGTGTATCAGTTTGTCCGTATCGCGGCTATGCAGGCCGATGCTCGGTTCGTCAAGAATATACAGGCTGCCCACCAGACTACTTCCCAGCGAGGTGGCGAGGTTGATTCGCTGGCTTTCACCGCCGGAGAGCGAGTTGCTGAGGCGGTTCAGCGTGAGGTATCCCAAACCGACATCCAATAGGAATTGGATGCGGCTGTTGATTTCTGTCAGGATGCGGCGGGCTATGTCGGCGTCATGTGGGTCTAGCTGCAGGTTGTCGAAGAAGAGCTTCAACTCAGTGATGGGCAAATCTACCAGTTCGGAGATGTTGCGTCCTCCCACGCGTACGTAGTTTGCTTCGGGCTTCAGGCGGGTACCGTGGCATTTGGGGCAGAGCGTCTTTCCGCGGTAGCGTGCCAGCATCACACGGTATTGTATCTTGTACTGATTTTCCTGCACCATCTTGAAGAAGGCGTTGATGCCCTCAAAGTAGGGTGTCCCTTCCCACAGCATCCGGCGTTGCTCGTCGGTCAGTTCATAATAGGGAGTGAAGATGGGGAAGCCGGCTTTCTCGGCTCCGTGTATCACCATATCCCTCCATTCGCCCATCTTTTCGCCCCGCCAGCATACAACGGCTCCATCATAGACGGACAAGGAGCGGTCGGGTATCACGAGATGCTCGTCGATGCCGATGACTTTCCCGAATCCCTCGCATACGGGACATGCGCCGATGGGAGAGTTGAAGGAGAACATCTGGTCGTTCGGCTCCTCGAAGATGATGCCGTCCGCCTCGAACTTGGTGCTGAACCGGTAGAGGCAGGTGCTTCCGTCGGACTGGTAGAACCGCAGCAGGCAGGCGCCGTCTCCTTCGTACATGGCTGTCTCTGCCGAGTCGGTGAGGCGGCTCACGGAGTCCTTTTCGGAAGAGGCTGTCATACGGTCAATCAGCAGGAAAACGGTGTCTCCCTCTTTCGGCTTGTATTCGTCGATGCGCATCATCTCACCGTTCACTTCCAGACGGGTGAAACCTTGCTTCATGTCTATCTCCAGTTGTTGTTGCAGCGTGCGGTCTTCGCGCAGCAATATCGGGGCGAGCACGGTATATCTGGTTCCTTCCGGATATTCCAGCATGCACTTCACGATGTCTTCCGCCGAATGCTTCTTCACTTCCTGTCCGCTGACCGGGCTGAAGGTTTTCCCCACACGGGCATAGAGCAGCCGCAGGTATTCGTATATTTCGGTGGAGGTGCCCACGGTGGACCGCGGATTGCGGCTGCTAACTTTCTGCTCGATGGCAATGGCAGGCGGGATGCCTTTGATGAAATCGCATTCGGGCTTGCTCATGCGTCCCAGGAATTGGCGGGCGTAACTGCTCAAGCTCTCCACGTAGCGGCGCTGCCCCTCGGCATATAATGTATCGAAAGCAAGTGAGGATTTTCCGGAACCGGACAGTCCGGTGATGACTACGAGTTTGTTACGGGGAATCTCTACGTCAATGTTCTTGAGGTTATTGACACGAGCTCCCTTTATGATAATCGATGTATTTTCTGCCATATAAAAGTCACTTATGTGATTTAGGATTTGCAAAGATAATGCAAACCGGGGTAGAATAAAACGAACCTGCTGGAAAAATCGTATCAGACAGGCAAGGTTAAGATTTGTTATACTTTAGGATGACTGCTAATTTACATTAAATAAAAGCACTAAATTCGCATCCGACTCCTTTTAATGTCCGAACATGGTAAAGCGTAATATAAAATGGCTTCTTGTTGTGCTGGTATTAGGTTTATACCCCTCAATCTTGTATGCCGAAGACCCTTATGGAGAGATGAAAGCTCTGGCAGATAGTGCGCGGAAAGTGTTGGGACAAGACCGGCTGCCTTCCGTCAATGCCCGGTGGATGAAATTTGCCCGCGAACTGAACGATACGGTACAGATTAGCGATGCCCACAACAACCTGATTTCTCATTATTATCAGTTGGGGGACATTGACCACCTGAAAGCCGCAACCTATGAATATATGGACTGGTGCCGGAAATACCAACGGACACGAGACCGGTATATGGCGTGGCGGCAGTACATTCAGCGCATGACAGAGAAAGGTATGCAGGAGGAGGCGATGGCTGAAACCGTCAGGCTCCATCAGGATGCCGAGCAAGCCCGGGACAAATACGGATTGGCATGTGGCGAAATGTGCATCGGGTATAACCATCGGGTCTTTGGAAACAACGTAAAACTGTGTATAGAGAATTACAACAATGCACTGAAACTTTTCGAGGAAGGCAGCTACTATCGTGACGCATACGTGGTGTTGCTTAATATTATCCAGACTTATCTTTCACGCAGTGAGTATGCAGAAGCCGGCGAGTATCTGAGTAAATTGTCGCAACTGGAGGATGAACTGAACCGTAAACAAGTCGGCGTAGACCCTTCCCTGCACCTGCGTTTCTGTGAATTCAGGGTTATAGGCTTATTGGCCAATGAAGGTAGAAAGGCTGCTGAGCCTTATATTGAGGAGACTGACCGCTTCTACCGTCAACATCCGGAGAGCTCGACGCCCGAAGCATGGTTTGGCTATAAGATAATGTGTTGCCGTATCCTCGGTGATTTGAAAGGTAACATTGCTTACGTGGATTCACTCATGGATTATCAGCATTCACTGGGGCTTTGCTATCCTTATAACCATTATATGAAAGGAGAACTGCAGGAACAGTTGGGCGATTATCGTGCGGCTTGCCGCAGTTATGCCAGATATGCCGCCGTGAGTGACTCCGTGCGTACGGCAGAAATGGATGACAAGCTAAGCAAATATACGGCACAGTTTGAGGTGGACCGGTTGAAGATGGAGAAGCTGGAGCTGAGTGCCAGATTGAACAAGGAACGACTGATGATAGCCTTGGCCGTTGGCGGACTGGTATTGTTGCTTTTGCTGCTCATTACTTATCTGTATATCCGCACCCTCTCCATGAACCGCAAGTTGGAAGCTGCACGCAGGGCGGTGGAAAAAATGAGCCAGGTCAAAAGTTCCTTTATACAGCATATCACCCATGAAATCCGTACTCCGTTGAATTCCATCGTCGGCTTTTCTACCTTGCTGGCTCAAGAGAAACTGGATGATGTGGAGAAACGCGAGTATGTTGAACAAGTGGAGGGCAACAATACATATCTGTTGAGTCTGATGGAGAACATACTCAATATTGCGGATATGGATTCGCGAGTGTGGGAGATGCCGCGGGAGGAGATAGAAGTGGATGCGTGTTGCAAGGAATGTATTGAGGGCTTCCGTCCGGAACTGAAGCCGGGAGTTGAACTGGAATATGTGCCTGCTTCCGGCATTATGGCCTTTTATGCAGCCCGGCAATGGCTGAAAATGGTGCTGGTGTCTTTGTTGGATAATGCGGTGAAGTTTACGGAAGAAGGTCATATACGCGTTTCCTGCGAGGAAGATAAGTCCCGACATGTATTGCGCTTCGTGATAGAGGATACCGGTATAGGCATCAGGCCGGACGAATCGGACCGTATTTTCGAACGTTTTTATAAAGTGGACACGTTTACCAAAGGGTCCGGATTGGGGCTTGCCATAGCCAATGAGATAATGGAGTTGGTGGGAGGCCGGATTTATCTGGATGACACCTATTGCGGAGGATGCCGCTTTATTGTGGAATGGCCGATGAAGGACAAACCTTAATTATAAACTATTTTAAGTGTTAAAAAGCTGTAATTAGAGAATGAGAGTAAAATCCCTTTTATGTGTATTCTTCTTGCTGCTAATGGCGGGAGGAGTATTTGCGCAAGTGCAGACCGGGTCTGCCTATCCTAAACGTGAATTTCGTGCAGCATGGATACAGTCAGTAAACGGACAGTTCCGTGGAATGCCGACCGAAAAACTGAAGCAGAATCTGATCGGGCAGTTGAATTCCTTGCAGAAGGCGGGAATCAACGCCATAATTTTCCAGGTACGTCCCGAAGCGGATGCTCTGTATGCTTCCAGACTGGAACCGTGGAGTCGTTTCCTTACCGGAGTGCAGGGTAAAGCGCCCGAACCCTATTGGGACCCTATGCAGTTTATGATTGATGAATGCCATAAGCGTGGTATGGAGTTTCATGCATGGATTAATCCGTATCGCACGAAGACGACCTTGAAGAGTGAGTTGGCTCCCAATCATGTGTACAATATCCATCCGGAATGGTTTGTCACTTATGGCGACCAGTTGTATTTTGACCCGGCACTGCCTGAGAGCCGCCGGCACATCTGCATGGTGGTGAGCGACATCGTTTCCCGCTATGATGTGGATGCCATTCATATGGACGATTACTTTTATCCTTATCCCATTAAGGGAAAGGATTTCCCTGACGATGCAAGTTTTGCACGTTTTGGCGGAGGTTTCAGCAATAAAGGAGACTGGCGCCGGAGCAACGTGAATGTGCTGATTAAGAAACTGCATGAAACAATTCGTGAAATCAAGCCGTGGGTGAAGTTCGGGGTTTCTCCGTTTGGCATTTACCGAAATGAAAGCAGTGACCCGCTTGGCAGTAAGACCAAAGGCCTGCAAAACTACGATGACCTTTATGCGGACGTGTTGCTGTGGGCCCGTGAAGGTTGGATAGACTATAATATTCCGCAGATTTATTGGCATATAGGACATCCGGTTGCCGACTATGAGACACTGGTGAAGTGGTGGGCCAGGAATACGGAAAACCGCCCCTTGTTTATCGGCCAGTCCGTGATGAACACCGTGCAGAATGCCGACCCCAAGAACCCGTCGATAAATCAGCTTCCTCGCAAAATGGCCTTGCAACGGGCCTATCAGACCATCGGTGGCAGTTGCCAGTGGCCTGCCAGTGCGGTTGTAGAGAATGCAGGCAAGTATCGCGATGCCCTGATTGCCGAATATCATAAGTATCCGGCGCTACCTCCCGTTTTCGATTTCATGGATAACGAAGCCCCGGCAAAGGTACGTAAGATGAAACCGGTGTGGACGGAAGACGGATATATTCTTTTCTGGACAGCTCCCAAGTATAAAGAGGAAATGAACCGTGCCGTCCAATATGTGGTCTATCGCTTTAATGACAAAGAGAAAGTGAATATAGATGACCCTTCCCATATTGTAGCCATCACGCGCGATAATTTCTATAAACTTCCTTACGAAGACGGAAAGACAAAGTACCGCTATGTGGTGACAGCCTTGGACCGTCTGCATAATGAATCGAAATCCGTTGGAAAGAAGATTAAACTTTAAAAATTAGGGATTAAGGATTAGGGATTAATCATTAACGTTTAATCCTTAATCCCTAATAAAGTATCAATCCTACTATTCCACAAGCTACAATCATTCCTATCGGGTTCAGTTTATATTTCTTTGTACCTATAAATGCCACGAGGAAGATGAGGCAGCTGATGACGAAGGAATATATGTCTTCTTTGGGAGAACTGAAGTTTTCCGAATTCATCAATACCAGCGCGGCTGAGGCTAGCAGACCGACCACTGCCGGGCGGAGCCCACTGAATACCGCTTCCACGGAAGGATGTTTCTGGTATTTCAGAAAGAATTTGCTGATGGTCAGCATCAGTAGGAAAGAAGGAAGCACCACGGCAAACGTAGCAATAATAGAACCTAAAATACCATAGCTTGTACCGTAGCAATCAGCTATCGTAGTATAACCCACATAAGTTGCCGAATTGATTCCTATCGGACCGGGTGTCATCTGGCTGATTGCCACAATATCAGTAAATTCCTGCGCTGTAAGCCAACCGTAACGGGTAACTACTTCACCTTGTATCATAGACAACATGGCATATCCGCCACCAAAGCCGAAAAGCCCAATCTTAAAGAATGTATAGAATAACTGTAAGAAAACCATGATTAGTAATTAATGATAAATGGTTAGTGATTAATGTTGCTATCCTTTTTAATTCTTTAATTTTTAATTCTTCGGACGTTGAAAACGTCCGAAGCAGTATCCTCCTACACCTGCCGCAATGATAATCCAGATGGGAGAGAAGCCCAACAGCCAGATGAGCAGTGCTGAAACCACCGGTATCCATATGTTGTATCGGTTTATCCGGGCCGATTTAGCCATGCTGAATGTAGGGGCTGCAATCAATGCAACCACTGCCGGGCGAATACCTTTGAATATACGTTCCACAATGGTGTTGTCCTTGAAGTTGTGAAAGAACAACGCTATGGCGAGGATGATGAGAAACGAAGGAAGTATGGTTCCCAATGCAGTGATTATGCTCCCTCGTATTCCCCGTAGCCGGTACCCTATAAAAATGGATATATTGACGGCAAGGATGCCCGGAGCGGACTGTGATATAGCAAGCAGGTCAATGAAATCTTCTTTGGCTATCCAGTTTCGTTTGGTTACGATTTCGTTTTCTATCAGCGGTACCATAGCATAACCGCCGCCGATGGTAAAGGCTCCTATCTTAAAGAAAATGGAGAATGCTTCAAGATATATATTCATATTCAAAATGTTGTAATTTACTTTATTTCTTTATCATCTTTCCCTTCCTTCCCTCTCTTGGCATACTGGCTTGGGCTCATATTGAAATGTTTCTTGAATACTTCACGGAAATATTTCGCATCACTGAAACCGGTCAGCTCTGAAATCTCGGTGATGGTATGCTTTTGTTCTTTCAGAAGTTGGGCAGCATGTTTCAGTCGAATCAGCCGGATGTAGTCAGCCGGAGCTTGGTCGGTCAGTGCCTTTATCTTATTGTAGAAGCTGGTCCTACTCATATTCAGCAGGTTGCAGAGCACGTCGACGTTGAAGCTTGGGTTGTCCATATTGTCTTCGACGCTCTTTTTGACGGTTGCAATGAATTTCCAGTCCAAGTCGTTGGAGCAGTTGATGCAATCCGTATTGTTCTTCTCGTCGTTCAGGTCCAGGCTGGCATATTTGTGGTGCAACAGTGCCCGGTTAGTCAGCAGGTTGGCAATGTTTGCCCGCAATATACCGATATTGAAGGGTTTCACAATATATTCATCCGCTCCGCTTTGCAGTCCCTCGATGATATTCTTGTCGGTATTCAGTGCTGTGAGCAGGATGATGGGGATATGTGATGTCTCGATGTCGTTCTTCAGGATATGACACAATTCGTCTCCTCTCATTTCCGGCATCATAATGTCTGAAATGACGAGGTTGGGCATATACTCCTTGACAATGGTCAGTGCTTCTTTTCCATTGGAGCATACTTGTATGTTGTATTGTTCAGACAATGTTCTGCGCAGATATTCCCTTAATTCGTCATTGTCCTCTACAATAAGAATTTTCTGGTGGTTACTGTTGTTTTGTGACTGTTGCTGCGTCTTGTCGTAGATTCCACTGGAAGCAGGGGATGATGTAGTAGAGGCATTGATAGGCACTCCGGAAGCCGAATAAACAATCCGTTCGTTTTTGGGTTGAGGGCGTTGGATTGCTTTGCGGAAATGCTTGTTCCCTTTGGGAAACGTGATTTTGATGCAAGAGCCTTTCCCTTCCATGCTGCTGAAGTTGAGCTTTCCTTTATGTAAGCGTACAAGTTTCCCTACCAGAAGTAGTCCGATGCCGCTGCCGGTAACTTTGGAATTGATAGCATTACTGCCACGGAAATGCATCTTGAACAGCTTTTTCTGTTCTGAAGCCGGAATTCCGATACCGGTATCTTTCACCTCAATACTCCAGGTATCTTCTGTCTCGGAAGTAAAGACATGTACATTGCCGCCGTCCGGTGTATATTTCAGTGCGTTGGATATGATATTTTTCAAAATGGAATCCATCTTGTCCTTATCTAACCATACGTTCAGATAACGGAAGCTGCTTTCGTAGGTCAGGTTGATGTGTTTTATGTTTGCGTATGAACGGAAAGCATCGATCGTCTCTTCCATATATGTGCTCAGTTCGTATTCGGATACGTATAGACTTCCGGAATAGGTGTCTGCGCGCTCGAAATTAATAAGGTTGGTGGTCAGGCGCAACAAGGCATTTACGTTTCGCAGGGCTGTATTGATGTTGCTCTGTCCGCTGGAAGTCAGTTGCTCGCGTTCGGTGATTTCTTCCAAGGGTGCTTTGATGAGCGTCAGTGGAGTACGTATATCATGCGCCGTATTGACGAAGAAGCGTATTTTCTCATCGGATTCTTTCCGCTGTTTTCTCAAGACTATTATTCGTAGAGTGATGCTTGCAATGGATATGATAATCACTGCATAGAGTATCAGCGCCCAGAAACTGAGCCAGAGGGGTTGCTCGATAATGATGTCCATACTGCGTTCCTCCAGGACAATACGACGGTCTTCGTTGGAGATGGCACGTACGCGGAGGGTATAGTTGCCCGGACTCAGGTTGGTAAAACGGATGACGTTTTCCTCTCCCGGACGGCTCCAACCCTCATAGAAGCCTTCCAGTTTCCAGGAGTACAGAATTAGGGAAGGATAGTCATAGTTGATGTCTGAGACCTGCAATGAGAAGATGTTCTGGTTGTACTTCAAACGCAAGGTTTTTGTCTCGTCAATATCCAGAATAAGTGGAGAACCTTCATCCTTGGGATAAACGGTCTGATAGAATACCCGCAGGTCACTGAATACCATTTTGAACTTATAGTCGCGAGGCAGGATCATGTCTTTGTTGAATTCTATGGCTCCATCCGTACTGCCGAAAATGAAATTGCCGTTTTTCCTCAAGGTGCCTGAGGCTGCGTTGAAATGGTCAGACTTCAGTCCTTGTTCTTTGGTCCAGTTATGGAATGTCTCTTCGACAGGATAGAAGGTGGACAGACCGTGTTCTGTACTCAGAAAGATATTTCCTTTACCATCAGACAATAGTGTATAGATATTATTGGAAATCAAGGCGCAGTTGTCTCTATGATAATGTCTGAATGTGTTTTTGGTCGTATCATATACCAGTAAACCGGCATTGTTGGTACCGATATACAGCATTCCGTCGGAAGCTTGGCATAGGGAGTAGATGTAGTAGGATTCTACCGGCATCTGGATATAGGTATACTTACCGGTTGCTTTTTCCAACAGGTACAAGCCGGTGGAAGTGCCTATCCACATATGTGTGGAGTCTTTCTCTATGATGGCAGTGATACCATTCAAGCCCGGGAAATGGCGTATATTTTTTCTGGAATAATCTATTTCTTTTAAGTTATAATACCCTCCGGACCAGATGTTTCCTGAAGAATCTTTCATAATGGAACGGATATACTTGTCCGGCCGGATATTCAGATTACTGAATAAAGACGGAGTAAAGAACTCTGTGGACAGTAGTTTCTTGTTGATCTGGTAGATGCCGGAACTATATCCTCCGGCCCAGATGATGCCGGGCTCCACTTCGCACAATGAGATGAAGATATGGTTTTTACTATGGCTTGCGGTGTCGAAACTGCTGAGAAAAGAATGCCATTGTTTCGTCTTGCTATAATAAAGGCTGATGCCGTTATTGGTGGCAAACCATAAATCGCCGTCATGGTCTTCAATGATGGCATTTACCTGGTCATTGATGAGTGACTGTTTATTGCCGATAGAGTGTTTTATCCATTGATAATCGGCATATCGGTTGTTGCGTACAGTTATACCAATGGGATAATTAGCCATCCAGATGCGTTGTTCACTGTCAATGTAGATATCATTGATGGTATTTCCGTTCATTGAGTTGTACCGGTTATAGTCAGCAACAATGTATGGTATAGATTCATAGGTATCGGTATTCATTTTGTAGACACCGGCCCCGTCTGTAGCTATGAGGATTTCATTGTTATTGTAGGCACGGATACAGTTAATACTAACGTCCATCAGTCCGGATGGGATATGCATGACTTTGTGCTCATTCAGGTCATAGGTAAATATTCCCCGTTGGAAAGTACCGATAAAAACCTTGTGAGACGGTTTATGATAGTATAGTTCGTTGATTTGTATCTTCAAGGTGTCCAATTGGTTGCAGGGACTGAGGGTGAGGGTGTTGTTGGCCAGCTCAGCATAATGTATGCCGATGTCGGTCCCGATGAAGAAGTGGGTCGAATCAATCTGTGCGATATCAGTAATTCGTTCTCCTATTTCGTTTTGAATGAATGTCACCTTCTGGGTATTGCTGTCGTACAGATATAGAGCATCTTCATTGCAAAGCCATATTACGCTGTTGGCATCCACAAAACCGTAACTGATAGGGGTTGGACGTCCTTTCACTTCGCTTTCGGGTAGCTTGTATACCAGGACAAAACGGTCGTGTTTTGTATCATAGCGGAACACGCGTCCTTTCTTGCCAATTTCCCATATGGTTCCTTTGGAATCCACATAGAGCCAGTTCAGGTTCATCATGGAATTCACTTCCTCATCTCCATCCATCAGTTTGTACGGCTTGAATTCTTTTCCGTTGTATCGGTCGATGCCGTCGTGGGTAAGAAACCACATGTAACCTTTGGGTCCCTTTTGAATAGCATATACCCGTCTGTTGCTCAAACCGTCTTCCACACCGATGTATTTGTATGTTTGTGCAATGCCTATAATTGGCAATAATAGTAGTATGCAGAAAAAGAAGTACTTTTTCATAATTGTCGAGCGGTTTTTTTGAATGTTGTACTGAGGGAGAGTTGAAAATAAACACAAAAATAATGCTTTTGTTTGAGAAAAGCAAAAAAAGAAAGCGAAGAATAGAAATGTAACAAGCGCGGGATTATTCATAACCCGCGCTTGTTACATTTCTATAAAGAAGGAAGTTCAGCTCATTTTTTATTGGCTTCCACCCACTTGCGTGCATTGACAAATGCTTCTACCCAAGGAGTGATTTGGTCGCTGTTTACGTGGTCTGCGGGGTAGCAACCGTTCTGCCAGGGGAAGATGGCACGTTCCAAGTGGGGCATCATGGCCAGATGACGTCCGTCGGCACTTGCCAATCCGGCTATGGAATAATCTGAGCCGTTGGGGTTGGAAGGGTATTCGTCGTATGAGTATTTCAGCACGACGTTGTATTTGTCCTCGTCGTATGGCAAGGAGAATTTTCCTTCACCGTGAGCTACCCAGATACCCAGTTTGCTGCCACTCAGTGAGCCGAGCATTACGCTGCGGTTGGTGGGGACGGTAACACTGAGGAATCTGGATTCAAACTTGTGTGAGTCATTATGAAGCATCTTGCCGTTTTTCTTGTGCTCGGGATTGATAAGATTAAGTTCCATCATGAGCTGGCAGCCGTTGCAGACACCCAGTGAAAGCGTATCCTCGCGTGCATAATATTTGTCGAGCGCTTCTTTTGCTTTCGGATTGAAGAGGAAAGCACCTGCCCAACCCTTAGCAGAACCAAGAACGTCGGAGTTGGAGAAACCACCGCAGTAAACAATCATGTTTACATCTTCCAGCGTCTCGCGGCCGCTGATAAGGTCGGTCATGGTAACATCCTTCACATCGAAGCCTGCCAGATAGAGTGAGTAGGCCATTTCGCGTTCGCCGTTGGTTCCTTTTTCACGGATGATGGCGGCGCGTATACCTGACGGTGTACGGCGGTCCGGATTAATGCCGTATTGTGAGAACTTGCCTTTGAAGTCCGGCATGAAGGCGAATTCCACCGGTTGCATCTTGTAGTTTTCGAAACGCTTCTTGGAGCAGCCGTTCATGGACTGCTTACGGTCAAGGAGATAAGAAGTAGAGTACCATACATCACGCATATAGTCGATGCCAAACTGATAAGTAACATCGCCTTTTGATACAAGAATATGGCGTTCGTCTGTCGGTTTGCCGAGCTTCACGTAACCTACGCCTGCATCTTCCAGTATTTGCTTTACAGCTTCCTTGTGCTTGTCGCTCACCTGGATAACGATACCCGGGTTCTCTGCAAACAGAATCTTGATAAGGTCTTGCTCCTTGATTTTATCCAGGTTGATTTCCATACCGCCTTCCACATTGGCAAAGCACATTTCAAGCAGTGTAGTGATAAGACCACCGGCGGAAATATCATGTCCGGCAAGAATCAGTCCCTTGTTGACCAGTTCCTGCACGGCAAGGAAAGCATCGCGGAAGTATTCGGCATCCTGCACGCTGGGAACTTCGTCACCTACCTTGCCCAGGGTTTGAGCAAAGGCGGAACCGCCGAGTTTCAGGTTGTCGAAACTGAAGTCTATATGATAAATGGTAGTCTTTTCATTGTTAACCAGCACCGGAGATACGACTTTCTTGACGTCGGAAACTTCTCCACCGGCAGAAACAATTACCGTGCCCGGAGAAATTACTTTGCTGCCGTCGGGGTATTTCTGTGTCATGGAAAGAGAGTCTTTACCGGTCGGTACATTGATTTGCAGGGAACAGCAGAAGTCACTCAAGGCCTTTACTGCCGTGTACAGACGGGCATCTTCACCTTCTTGCGAACGGCAAGGCCACATCCAGTTGGCAGAAAGGGAAACGCTGTCCAGACCTTCGGCAAGCGGTGCCCAAACCAAGTTGGTCAATGCTTCGCTGACGGAAAGAACGGAGCCGGCTGCCGGGTCGGCAAGTGCCGCCTGGGGAGCATGGCCCAGAGAGGTTGCGATACCCTTTTCGCCGCGATAGTCCAAAGCTACCACACCACAATCGCTCAGAGGCAACTGCAATTCACCCTGGCACTGTTGGCGGGCAATCTTGCCTGTTACAGAACGGTCCACCTTGTTTGTTAACCAGTCTTTACAAGCCACAGCTTCCAGTTGGAGCACATTGGTGAGGTATTCGTGTAGTTGGGAAACTTCGTATTGGGGCATTTCGTAGTGACGTTCCACGGTCTTGTCCACCATATAGGTCTTGGGGGAAGAGCCGAACATCTGTTCTACGGCGAGGTCGAACGGACGTACACCGTCAGCTTGCTGGAAGGCAAAGCGATGGTCGCCGGTCGTTTCGCCGACTACGTACATCGGGGCACGCTCACGTTCGGCTACCTTGCGTACATGTTCGATGGCCTCTTCCTGAATCAGCAAGCCCATGCGTTCCTGGCTTTCGTTAGCAATGATTTCCTTGGCAGACAGAGTCGTGTCACCGATGGGCAACTTGCTCATGTCAATTAAACCGCCGCATTCCTCTACCAATTCAGACAGACAGTTTACATGTCCGGCAGAGCCGTGGTCGTGGATGGAAACCACCGGATTGGTCTCTTCCTCACAAAGTGCGCGTACCACGTTGTAGGCGCGTTTCTGCATTTCGGCGTTGGCGCGTTGCACGGCATTCAGCTCGATGCCACTGCTGTAGCGTCCGGTATCTACGGAAGATACGGAGCCGCCGCCCAAACCGATGCGATAATTGTCTCCACCGATGACAACCACTTTGTTGCCGGCTTCCGGTGTACCTTTCAAACAGTCACGCTGGGTACCGTAGCCTACGCCTCCGGCAAGCATAATCACTTTGTCGTAACCATAGACTTCATCTTTTTCCTTATGTTCGAAAGTGAGCACGGAACCGCAGATTAGCGGTTGGCCGAATTTGTTCCCGAAATCACTGGCACCATTGGAGGCTTTGATTAGTATTTGTTCGGGAGTTTGATACAGCCATTTGCGTACCGGCAGAATCTCTTCCCAGGGACGTCCTTCTTCCGTACGGGGGTAGGAGGTCATGTAAACGGCTGTTCCGGCAATCGGCCAAGAGCCCTTACCGCCGCCCATACGGTCGCGAATCTCACCGCCCGTACCGGTAGACGCACCGTTGAACGGTTCTACTGTTGTGGGAAAGTTATGTGTTTCCGCTTTCAGGGAGATGACACTCTTGATGTCTTTTACTTGGAAATAGTCGGGCTTGGAGTGGTCTGCCGGAGCAAACTGTTCGATAACCGGACCTTCGGCAAAGGCCACATTGTCTTTGTAGGCAGAGATAATCTTGTTGGGATTCTCTTGTGTGGTCTTCTTTATCATTTGGAAGAGTGAAGATTCCTGTTCCACTCCATCGATGATGAATGTTCCGCCGAAGATTTTGTGACGGCAGTGCTCGGAGTTGATTTGCGCGAAGCCGAATACTTCGGAGTCTGTCAGAGGGCGCCCGAGGTCTTTCTCTACCTTCTTGAGGTAATCCATTTCCTCTTTGGAAAGTGCCAGACCTTCCTTTTCATTGTATGCCTCCAGGTCTTCGATGTGTACAATCGGTTCCGGCTGCCGGTTGGTTGTAAATACATTCTGGTCCAGCCCCTTGTACATACGTTGCAGCATCGGGTCGTGGTCTGCGTTCTCATCTTTTACGGGGAAGTACTCTTCGATGCGTATGATGCCGTCCAGCCCCATATTCTGGGTGATTTCTACGGCGTTTGTACTCCAAGGAGTAATCATCTCACGGCGCGGGCCGACGAAATGTCCTTTCAGGTTGTCTTCACTTTCGGGGGTGGCTTCTCCAAAAAGCCAGCAGAGTTTGTCGCTGTCTGCCTGGGGGAGTTCATGATTACATTCTACGGCAATCACACTCTTGGATGGGGTTCTGAAAAAAAGAATCATAGTTATATTTACGATTTTACGATTTACGATTTTACGATTGAAGTTACTTCTTTGAGTATCTTCATCTTTTCTTCTTGGGGGCAAAGATACGTAAAATCGGTGGGGAGGAGAAAAAAAGGAAAACAAAAAACGCATGCAATTTTACTCGTATGCGTTTTTTGTTCTGTTTCATAAAAACCGGATGTGTGTTATTGTATGACGATTTCATCCGTAAATAAGAATTGCTTCTTCCCTTGTATGGCATGGAAGCGTACATATCGTGCCTCAGTGGGGGTGCCAATCCAGCCGAAATCACGGAATATCACGTCCTTTCCGGCCTCTTCCTCGCTGCAGATATCACTGCCCAGCAGGGTGAAGTTCTTGCCATCAACAGATGCCCATACTTCCACTTTGGCAGGGAGAAATACTTGTGGGGTACGGATTTGCATGAAGTTGGCCATGACCCGATGTATGGCGGTCACTTCGCCCAGGTCGATAATGGCATCCAAATCATTGGGGCAGAAGCCCTGCCATCGTCCGTCCATGTAGCTTTTGCCGCCGCGAAGTCCGTCGAGGAGACCGGCGTCACCGCCGCCTTTGTATACTTCTTTATGCTGATAGTATCTGCCGCCCGGTGCATAGGTTATCTTTTTGCCTATGCCCTTATGGTAGTCGGTGCGCAGGTGAAGGCTTTTTCCGATAGGCTTTTCTCCGTCGAAAAGGCGTGCGGTCAGCAATATGGAGTCTTTTACGGCAAACGGTTTCTTGTATAACTTGGAAGATACAGTCGGTTCGGAGCCGTCCGTTGTGTAGCGGATGTCAATCGGATGTTTTTCGGAGGTGAGGGACAGCATGATTTTTTTCTTGGCATAGTCAACGGTCTGGCTGGTCTGCACTTGTTCCGACAAGGTGAACGGGTTGTACCCTTTCGTCCGGATGTATCGTATTTCGTTGTTGATACGTCTCTTGAAACTCTCCGGATGCTTGTTCTCCATGGGAGTCCAGCCTACTTCTGCCAGAGCGATGATGCGTGGGTATATCATATATTCGGCATGTTCGTAAGTGGGCAGATATTCAGCCCATACATTGCCTTGCACGCCTAATATGTATTTGCAGATATCACTTCCCAATGAATCGGGAGCCGGGTCGTAGGAGTAGGTCTGTCCGATGGGGATGCAGGCGCCAAACGCCAGCGGCTGTGTCTCAGGGTCATCCTGGTAGTGGTCCAGATAGCAGTGGCTCTCCGGTGTCATGATGGCGTAATGCCCCATGCGGGCGGCGGCAATGCCACCCTCCGTACCCCGCCACGACATGACGGTTGCGTTGGGGGCCAGGCCTCCATCCAGTATCTCGTCCCAGCCGATGATTTCACGCCCTTTGTCGTTGAGGTACTTCTCTATGCGGACTATCATATAGCTTTGCAGCTCACTTTCATCTTTGAGCCCTTCTTCCTTCATGCGCTTCTGGCATTTGGGGCATGCCTTCCAGTGGCGTCTGCTGGCTTCATCACCTCCAATATGGATATACCGGGAAGGGAACAGCCGTATCACTTCATCCAGCACATCTTCGAAGAACTTGAAGGTCTCTTCGTTTCCGATACAGACTTCACCGGATGTATAAGGCTTGCCGGTACAGGACAGCTGTGGATAGGCTGCCAGTACTTCTCCCGAGTGTCCCGGCATTTCTATTTCGGGGATAACGGTGACATGCCTCAAGCGGGCATATTCCAGAACCTCACGTACATCCGCTTCCGTATAGTAGCCTCCATAGGCTCCTTCTTCATCCTTCTCGCAGAAGTGATGGTCATATTTCCCCCAATCCTGCAGATTGGCGGCTTTTCTCCAGGCTGCGAATTCTGTCAGGCGGGGATAGCCCGGAATCTCCAGCCGCCATCCGGCACCGTCGGTCAGATGCCAATGCAGGCGGTTGATTTTGTAGGTGGCTACCAGGTCTATTTGTTTCTTGACATAGTCCGTGTTAAAGAAGTGTCTTGAAACATCCAGGTGCAGCCCACGATAGGGGAATCTGGGTTCGTCCTTGATGGTCGTGACTGGCAGTTCCTTCCCGTTACGGGCAAGTTGTGCCAGGGTTTGCAGTCCATAGAAGGCACCTGCAGCGGAGGAGGCCTGAATGTTTACACCTTGTTTGCTGACTGTCAGGTTGTAGCCTTCGGCAGCGATTGGATTATCCGTTGCGTCCGTTATTTCTATCGTTACAAAAGGGTTCTTGTCGACAAGCTTCATGGGGATGGCAAAGTCCGGCAGATAGGCCAGCAGGTCATTCATGTCGGATTTCGCCAGATTGGTCGAGAAGGTTACCGTAGATGGCAGTTCTACTGTTTTTGACGTTGTTTGGGCATACTGCGGATATGGAACCACACCGAGTTCCTTGGGGGATTCGCATGCCGTCAGTAGTAAGACGGCCATGGAAACGAGTGTTAGAGTTTTTTTTATTCGTTTCATAAGGGGGTATTGTTAAGTTCGGAGGTAAATATACGGAATAATATGTAAAATGGATAATCTTTACTTCTTAAAATCCTTTTCCGTCGAAAAAACGTTAACACTATTCGTTCGTCTCATAAAAAAGTCCGATATTTGCAGCCATGATTCAGATAGAGACCATATTTGACATATTGTGGAAGGGGTTCATTATCGGCGTCATTGTGTCCGCGCCATTGGGTCCTGTAGGAGTATTGTGTATTCAGCGTACTTTGAATAAAGGACGGTGGTATGGTTTCGTAACGGGGATAGGAGCTTCGCTAAGCGATATTGCATATGCTTTGCTGACGGGCTACGGGATGAGTTTCGTTTTTGATTATGTCAACAAGAACATCTTTTACCTGCAACTTTTCGGAAGCATTCTTCTGTTGGCGTTTGGCGTTTATACGTTCCGCAGCAATCCGGTACAGTCCATCCGTCCGGTATCCATCAACAAGGGTTCCTATTTTCATAACTTCATAACGGCGTTTGCCGTCACGCTTTCCAATCCTCTGATTATATTCCTTTTTGTAGGCCTTTTCGCCCGCTTCGCTTTTGTAAGTGAGGGAGTGCTGGTATTCGAGGCCGTTACCGGATACTTGGCCATCGCATTGGGCGCTTTGGCATGGTGGTTTGGCATTACCTTTTTTGTCAATAAAGTCCGTACACAATTCAACTTGCGTGGCATCTGGATGCTGAACCGTATTATCGGGAGCATTGTCATTGTGGTGTCTGTGGTGGGATTGGTGTTTACGCTGATGGGTGAATCGCTGTATTGAGTGGGAAGGTGAAAAATCATAATTCATACATTTTATCGTGAAGATTGCGCAACAACTGAAAGAAAAGAATATAGCCGAATACCTTATATATATGTGGCAGGTGGAGGATTTGCTCCGTGCCAACGGCTGTGACATAGACCGGATACGCCAGAACATCATTTTGCGCTATCCGGAGGAGGAACGGCCTGCGTTGGAAGAATGGTATGGAAATCTGGCAGATATGATGCGTGCGGAAGGCGTAACGGAAAAAGGACATCTGCAAATCAACCGGAATGTCATTCTGAACCTGACGGAGCTGCATGGCGAATTGCTGGCTTCTACGAAATATCCGTTCTATAATGCGGCTTATTTCAAGGCACTGCCTTTTATCGTGGAGCTGCGCCAGAAGAGCGGCCGGAAAGAGGAGCCTGAGGTAGACACTTGTTTCGAGGCACTTTATGGAGTGCTGCTGTTGCGCTTGCAGAAGAAGGAAATCAGTCAGGGCACGGCAAAGGCTATGGAGGCCATCAGCGGTTTCGTCTCGTTGCTTGCCAACTATTATGACAAGGAGAAGCGGGGAGAATTGGAGTTGATGGATAATTGATAATTATGGAGGAAAATATTGTTCATCGTAACATTCTATATATAAGTGTAACTTTATTAAATGAATATTCTGATAACCGGTGCCAACGGTCAACTTGGCAATGAAATGCGAGTGTTGTCGAAAGAAAACGGACAACATGCTTATTTTTTCACTGACGTGCAGGAATTGGACATTTGCGACGAACAATCTGTGCATGGGTTTGTGAAGGACAACCGGATAGATGTAATCGTGAATTGCGCCGCTTATACGGCTGTAGACAAGGCGGAAGACAATCAGGAGCTTTGCGACAAGCTGAACCATGTCGCTCCGGGCTATCTGGCTGCCGCTGCCGAAGCTTGCGGTGCTGCATTGATACAAGTGTCTACCGACTATGTTTTTGACGGAACCGGACACACCCCCTATACGGAAGAGGCGGCTACTTGTCCCAATTCAGTATATGGTTTTACCAAACTGGCGGGTGAGCAGGCGGTGATGAAGTATTGCAGCCGTGCCATGATCATCCGTACGGCGTGGCTCTATTCCATTTATGGAAATAATTTTGTGAAGACGATGCTCCGTTTGGGACGCGAGCGCGAGACACTGGGAGTTGTATTCGACCAGATAGGTACGCCGACATACGCCAATGATTTGGCACGCGCCATCTTTGCGGCTATCAGCCAGGGAATCGTGCCCGGCATCTATCACTTCAGCAACGAGGGAGTCTGCTCGTGGTATGATTTTACGTTGGCTATCCATCGTCTGGCAGGTATCAAGAGCTGCAAGGTAAGTCCGCTGCATACGGACGAATTCCCTGCCAAGGCACCGCGTCCGCATTATTCTGTGTTGGACAAGACAAAGATAAAGAAGACATTCGGCATCGATATACCCCATTGGGAGGCGAGCCTTGCCGTCTGCATGAAGAATTTGGAAGAGTGATTATTACTGACTAATTGATATATGGCCAATAACAACGAAATAGAGAGACGGAGAACGTTTGCGATTATTGCGCATCCGGATGCCGGTAAGACATCATTGACCGAGAAGCTGTTGCTTTTTGGTGGACAAATCCAGGTGGCGGGTGCCGTAAAGAGCAATAAGATAAAGAAGACGGCAACGTCGGACTGGATGGATATTGAAAAACAGCGTGGTATTTCCGTTACCACTTCTGTAATGGAGTTCGACTACCATGACTACAAGGTCAACATCCTTGATACTCCGGGTCACCAGGACTTTGCTGAAGATACCTACCGCACGCTGACGGCTGTGGACAGTGTTATCATCGTGGTGGACGGTGCGAAAGGTGTGGAAACGCAGACACGCAAGCTGATGGAGGTCTGCCGTATGCGTAATACGCCGGTGATTATCTTCATCAACAAGATGGACCGTGAAGCCAAAGACCCGTTCGACCTGCTGGACGAGCTGGAGGAGGAACTGCACATCCACGTGCGTCCCTTGACGTGGCCTATCGAGAGCGGTGTCCGTTTCAAGGGTGTCTACAATATCTACGAGCATAACCTCAACCTCTACCAGCCCAGCAAGCAGGTAGTGACGGAGAAGGTGGAAGTGGACATCCATACCGAGGAGCTGGACAACCAGATTGGCGCCCAACTGGCCGACAAGCTGCGCGGAGAATTGGAACTGATAGACGGTGTTTACCCCGAATTCGATAAGGAGGAATATTTGAAAGGAGAGCTTGCTCCCGTATTCTTCGGTTCGGCACTGAATAATTTCGGTGTGCAGGAACTGCTGGATTGCTTTGTGGAGATTGCTCCCAGTCCCCGTCCCGTGAAGGCGGAAGAACGTGAGGTGGAGCCGGAAGAACCTAAATTTACCGGATTCATCTTCAAGATAACCGCCAATATTGACCCGAATCACCGTTCATGTATCGCTTTCTGCAAAATCTGCTCCGGCAAGTTTGTACGCAATGCCCCGTACTTGCATGTACGTCATGGCAAGACGATGCGTTTCTCGTCGCCTACGCAGTTCATGGCGCAGCGCAAGACAACTGTCGATGAGGCTTGGGCGGGAGATATTATCGGCCTGCCGGATAACGGTACGTTCAAGATTGGCGATACGCTGACCGAAGGCGAGGCGCTCCACTTCAAGGGACTTCCGAGCTTCTCGCCGGAGATGTTCAAGTACATTGAGAATGCCGACCCGATGAAGCAGAAACAGCTTGCCAAGGGTGTCGACCAGTTGATGGACGAAGGTGTGGCGCAGTTGTTCGTCAACCAGTTCAACGGGCGTAAGATTATCGGTACGGTGGGGCAGTTGCAGTTCGAGGTCATCCAGTATCGTCTGGAGAACGAATACAGTGCGAAGTGCCGTTGGGAACCGCTCAGTCTGTATAAAGCCTGCTGGATTGAGAGCGATGATGCGGCTGAACTGGAAGCCTTCAAGAAGCGCAAATACCAGTATATGGCGAAAGACCGCGAGGGTAGGGATGTGTTCCTGGCGGACAGCGGATATGTGTTGCAGATGGCGCAGATGGACTTCAAGCATATCAAGTTCCACTTTACGAGCGAGTTCTAAGCTATACGATTTTTGCTGACTCACGGCTATAAATGATGCAAGTCGAAGAAAAAGAGGAGGTACAAAGTAATGAAAAACTTTGTACCTCTTTATTTATTGTGGGAAGAAAGTGTTACCTTTGTTTCTGTAACGATTAATATGCATTGATTATGAAAACTGTTGAAGTAAGCTCGTTCCTTACCGATTTTACACCTTACTCATTATAAACACAAAATTTCAAGATGAAACATACCTCCCTTTTTCTCCTGCTGATTCTCCTTCTGGGGCTGACAGCCTGCTCGAAACCTGCCGATAGAACTTTGATGGACTACGAACAGTCCCTTTCTCATGCTGACTCGTTGGTGCAATGCGGTGCTGTCGACAGTGCCCGGGCCGTCCGCCTGATTTCCGGTTTGCACCGTGAGTATAATCAGATAAAGGAGCTTTCCGATGGCAGGCATGTGCGGCTGAAGCCGGTCAGTGGTTACGAACGTTTTTTCTGGGGAGTGTTTTCTGTGATTATGTTCAGCATTTCCGGTGCTATGCTGTTCAGCCTTATCCGTTTCAAGAAAGAACGTAGTCCCGTAACTATCTTGTCACCCTGAGTGAAAACGAACAGCGCTTGCGCAACAATGAACGCGAGCGCGAGGAACTGGAAGAGTGCCTGAAGGAGATGTCGCTGACCGACGAAGAGCGCGAAGAAGTGCATAGCTCGCTGATGAACCTCATGGAACATGGCAGCCGTCTGGATAAGGAAAACGAGTCACTCCGTGCCCGTCTCAAGGAGTATGAAGACAACCCTGTGCCTCGCGAACTGGAACTGTTGAGGAAAGAGGGCGAGCGTGTCTGTAGCTAACACTTGAAAAGGGACCCGGGTAGCATTTGAAACGTGTACCACCCGATAGGTTTTGCAAAGTTAATTAA
>NZ_CAXUGK010000020.1:0-88600 GCF_964250605.1 Bacteroides sp. AR20
AAATTAAGAGAAAAGCTAACATAAAGTAAAGCTTTTCTCTTGATTTATTAGAAAGAGGAACATTTACTGAATATCCCCGTGTTGTTCTGCATAATCAGTGCCAAACCTAATAAATCACCTGAGTTGTGCCCCCATTATAGCTTTATCTTAAGTATCTTTCCTCCATATCCTTCGACGGCCACATTAGTAGCCTTATAGGGAAGCAGACTTATGTTTTCTTCTTTTCCGCTGAGCAGCTCCGTAGCTTTGTACTGGTCCATCTGCGGTATTTGCAGGAAGTCAAAAGCATGAGAAGGAATATTTATGGCAAGGTCTGCCGAGATATGGTCGAAGTTCACGACGAACAGCAGCAGGTCTCTCTCAAATTTGCGCAGGAATGTATATTGCTTATGTTCATTAAAGCGCCATCCGTTGACATTGGCATACATCAAATCGAAGAAAGCCCCCTGAGAGATGGCCTTTTCTTCATTGCAAAGAGTCAGTAGCCGTTTATAAATGCTGTATAGGTGTTTCTGGTCCTCCGTCAGCATCTTGCCGTCGAACTTGCCGCCATTGCGCCAACGGCGGATAGTATCTACACTCCAATAGTCAAAGATGGTTGTACGTCCGTCCCGGCCGCTGAAACCTTCACTATCCATGCCCAGCTCACCAAACTCCTGACCGAAATAAATCATCATCGGATTGGTGTTCATGCAAGCTGACACAATGAGTGCCGGAATCGCCTTGCGTGGGTTACTGGCAAAAAAGTCGGAAGCGATACGTTGCTCGTCATGGTTTTCCAGAAAGTTCAGCATGCGTTTTTCTATACCTCCCAGACTTTGCCAAGAGCGGGTGATGGCAGTTGCCGATTCATACCCGCAAGTAACAGCCCGCAAGGTATCATAAAGTCCTACTTTGTCGTATAAATAATCAAACTTGCCACGGAACAAGTAATTCTTGTATTCTCCCGGGTTATAGACTTCGGCTATAAACAGCAGGGAGGGATATTGCTCCTTTACCTGCGGGATTGCCCATTCCCAGAACTCTACGGGAACCATTTCGGCCATATCGCAACGGAAACCGTCTATATTCTTTCCCGCCCAGAACAGCATGATATCCAGCATCTTGGTCCATGTGTCGGGAATGGGGTCGAAATGGCAAGTCCCGCCGTTCTGATAATCCACTCCATAATTCAACTTTATAGTTTCGTACCAATCGGTGATGTTTGGATAAGCGTCAAAACGGTTGTTTCCGGTAGCTTTTGCCGGAAATTCCCTATAAGATTCGGCGGCTGTACCTTTCATGTCAAATTGGCCATGCAGTTCCGATTTCGGGATATAATAGAAGTTATTATATGGGCTGAACGCATAGTTGGTGTCATCGTTTGAACCCAGTTGTGAAGTGCCATCCGGCTGGGCATCCGAGTGATATTGACGGGCTACGTGGTTGGGAACAAAATCTATGATGACCTTCAGACCGCTACGGTGAGTACGCTGCACCAGATTCTCAAACTCTCTCATACGCTCCGGTACGTCCTTGGCGAGATCCGGATCGACATCATAATAGTCCTTGATGGCATAGGGAGACCCGGCTTTACCTTTCACAATGGCCGGATGGTCGGGTTGGATATTGTGACGGCGGTAGTCAGTTTGCGTAGCATGCTCGATGATGCCCGTGTACCATATATGTGTAGCGCCAAGCTTCTTGATTTCTCCCAACGCCTTGGCTGTAAAGTCAGCCATCTTGCCGCATCCATTTTCGGTGATGCTGCCATTATTGATGCAGTGGTTATTGTTGTTTCCGAATAGTCGGGTGAACACTTGATAAATAATCAATTTGTTTTCGTCGTTCATTTCTTTGTTTTCTATGTTATAGAATGGTTGTTTTATTCTTTCCAAATGCTGCCTTTGTCTATGAGCAGACGTTCCAATATATCATTGGTCGTATTATATCCCTGCATGAATATCTCCTCCGCCTTTTCCAGCTCTGTATTGCTGTATCCCTCCAAGTTATAAGGTTCTATCAGCAAATCAGCCTTCTCGCGTTCAGGAAAAGAGTTGGAGCGGAACATAAAGTTATAGGAACGTAAGGCAATGCTCACAATGTTCATTTTATACTTGGTCGCCATCAGAGGGCTGACATTCACGGCAATCACTTTTTCGCATATACGGCGGAGGGTAGAGACCGGCAGGTTCATCAGCAGACCTCCATCCACGTAATGTGTACCGTCTATATTGACCGGAGCAAACAATACCGGCATGCAACACGAAGCAGCTATGCGTTCGGCGATGTCACCCTTATGGAAATGTACCAAACGTCCATGGTCCAGATCAGTAGCTGTAATAATCAGAGGAATTTGCAGTTCTTCCAGTTTTTTGGATTTCAAATTGCTTTTCAGGAAATCGATGAATTCTCCCAATTCAAACAATCCGACTTTGGGAATCACCAGTTTGGTCAGGTCCTGAAACTTGTGCCCGGCAAAGTAGTCAAGAACTTTATGCGGTTCATTGCCGTCGGCGTAGAATACCCCGGCCAAGGCTCCGGCGCTGACTCCGGAAAGTATATTGGGCTTTATGTCATGTTCCAATAAGGATTGCATGGCACCCAAATGGGCAAAGCCTTTGATGAAACCGCCGCTTAAGGCAAAACCTATTGGATATTTTTTAGTGAACCAGTTGTTCGTTACTACTTCCATGTTGAAAATATGATATATTGTTCGGCACGAAATTAATGATTTTATTGTAGGGAGAAAGGAAAATAGCGGAAAAAAGTTCAAAGTATTAAGAGAAAAGTCTTCTCTATTAAGGAGAAAGTTTTTCTTAGTTAGGGAAAAAGTTTTTATCAGTTAAGAAAAAACTTTGTTTATGGTTTGCGGATGTCTATCCCAAGCCTTGGGATAGACATCCGCAAACTGGGGATATGTATCCGCAGTTTGCGAACAAAGTTTTAGGATTAAGGGATACTGTTTGAGAATATACGCTTAATTTTTTGCGATTGCTTTCAGCAGTGCATATCCTCCGAACCACTGAATCAGCATGCCCGGAATCCCCATACGGAAATCTTGCACAGCCAGAAAGAAATTACCGCACAACGCCCATTCAAAGACCGTACCGATAATTTGATAGGAGAGGACTACACCCAGCAATGCCAATAAAGAGATATTCTTGGCATAGCGTGCAGCAAGAGCGGCGGTTCCGGCCAGCAGACCGGACTTTATAAGTATGGCCGGCAACACGGCTGCTGCAGGCATGGCAAAAAGCAGATGATTGATGACCGGAGACAAGAGAGCCGTCAGCAGACCTACCTTGAAACCATATTTATAAGCAGCTATCAGTGTAAAGAAATAGATGGGAAGCAACGTCGGACCGCCTGCTGGGACCAGATGGCAGAGTTGCGGCAAGGCGATGTTTCCTGCCACGAACAGCAGGACGAATAGATAGGTCTTTACGTTGCCGAAAGGCAAAGAATAAAGTTTTGCAGATGTTTCCATTTGTATAATATTATAGTTGATAAATCTATTTTTAGTATGACTGTTTAAAACTGAAAAGGTTTAATCAAATCTTCACCAATTCATATTCCATGGTTCCCAATCCTATTTTCTCGGCATGGCGCAATCCGGCAAGCCAGTCCGTGTCGGGGTGCATCAAGTGGAACTTGTCGCATCCACACAAGTCGTCGTGCTCGTGTGCCGTGGCAAGGCAATTGTTACCGTGCAGTATCGGGGCTTGGATGACCATATCTGCACATGCCTTGTCCAGTGCAACCGGGTCTGCCGAAGCCAGAATGCCGAGGTCGGGCACGATGGCGGCATCGTTGTGGTTCCAGCAGTCGCATTCGGGAGATACGTTCATGATGAAGCTGATGTGGAAATGGGGCTTGCCCATAACGACAGCGAGGGCATATTCCGCAATCTTGTAGTTCAGGCGCTCGGAGGTATCTTCGGCTCCCATCACGGCACCGTCGTGCTGGCAGAGGGCTACGCACTGTCCGCAACCTACGCATTTGGTGTAGTCTATTTCTGCCTTGCGGCTGGTATTGAGGTGCACAGCGTCGTGTGCGCAGTGCTTCACGCAGATGTTGCAGCCTATGCAGCTTTCTACGTCAATCTTGGGTTGCGAGGCGCAGTGCAGTTCCAGCTTTCCGCCTACACTGGCACATCCCATGCCCAGATTCTTCAAAGCACCGCCGAAGCCGGCTTGTTCGTGTCCCTTGAAGTGGTTCATACTGATTACAATATCGGCGTCGGCTATCGCTGTACCGATTTTGGGTGCCGGACAATATTCTCCGTTCAGAGGGATTTCGCGGTAGTCCGTTCCCTTCAGTCCGTCGCCGATGATGACCTGGCACTGGGCCGAAATGGGGTTGAACCCATTCTCCATCGCGCTTTGCAAGTGGTCTACGGCATTGGCGCGACGACCGGAATACAGTGTGTTGCAGTCCGTCAGGAAAGGTTTGGCTCCCAGGCTGCGGAGCAGGGTTGGCATTCGAGCTGCATAATTGGGACGCAAGTATGCCAGATTGCCGGGTTCGCCGAAATGGATTTTGATGGCAGCAAAGCTATCCTTCAAAGGGAGTTGCTCGATGCCTGCCCGTTTCAGCAAGCGTTCCATTTTATCCAAAAGATTGGATGTAGGGGAGGTACGCAAATCAGAGTAGTATACTTTTGCTTTTTCCATGTGTTTTTACCTATTTATAGTGATAGTATCTGCAAAAATAACGGATTATTTCCATATTAATAGGTATATGGCTAAAAAAAGTAGGGAAATCCCTTTTGACAAATAGGGGGATAATAAGAGGTCTATCCATGTTTCTGCCTACCTTTGTGGCAACTAAAAACTCGATAAGATGAAAACAATCAGACTAATTATTGCGGGACTGGTAATGACGATGGGATTCAGCAGTTGTTCCAGTTTGTTTTATGATGCTAAGGTAGATGTGTTGAACAGTATCCAGAAGGGGATGAGCAGGCAGGAGGTCACCAAGATATTGGGAACTCCAGAGTATCGCCGCTTCGACCGGGATATAGAAGAATGGGAATATTCCAGAGTGCTGTCCGGTAAAAGTAATATCAGCCGAACTCAGATTGTCGTGACTTTTGAAGGTGGGAGAGTCGTTGCAATGGACTCATTCTCCGGAGAGCCACGTACGTTGCCGGTTGTTCCCAGTGAAGTAGTGATAGATTCTCCAGCTCCGGTTTATGTCAGGGGGATGCACCCCGAAGACTTCCGGCATTTTTATGAAAAAGTGAAGTCCCGCCCTTTCAAGGATGATCAAATCGAAATGATGAGAACTGTTGCCCGAAACAACAGTCTGAACTGTGTGCAATGTGCCAGTTTGATGGCACTATATACTTTTGATGACGACAAGATGAAAGTCCTCAACATATTCGCTCCCAATATCGTAGATCCGGAAAACTACGAAGCGATTTTAGACGTCATTGATTCACTGTTCAAGAAAGACGATGCCAAGAAAATTCTGGGCATACGCTATTAAGAAGCAGACATGTCGAAACGCATTGTCCGTTGGTGCCAAACACATGATGTATCGGAGGCTGACAGATAATGCGTTTAAGGTAAACAGATAATGCGTTTCGACGAGCTCTTATTCCGATAAAGGAAAGTGCCATAACGGACCGTTCCCGTGCCCTATATTCATGTCTTTCCCCCGGTTTATCGCAGTACCGATATACTCTTTAGCCTTGCAGACCGCTTCATCGAGTTTGTTGCCACCGGCAAGAAATGTAGCTATGGCAGAGGAAAGGGTACACCCTGTGCCGTGCAGGTTACGGCTCTCTATTTTGGGGTTGGAATAGAGGATGCATCCGGATGGCAGGATGTCAGCCCCGGCAGAAGGTTGCCGGCAATAAAGCACGTCGCACATGTCATTATCCTCTAGATGTCCGCCTTTGACGAGAATAGCGGTGTTGTATCTGCAGGATAATTCCTGTGCCGCTTGTCGCATCTCCACAGTACCGGTAATGGTTTGCCCCCAAAGCAGGCTTGCTTCATTCAGGTTGGGAGTAATGAGGGTGCATAGCGGAAACAGTTCCGTCTTAATGACTTGTATGGTTTCTTCGGTCATCAGTCGCCGTCCGCTGGTCGATATCATGACGGGGTCATAGACTATACACTCCGGAGTATAAGTCTGAAGACAATCGACAATGGTGGTCACAATACCGGCATCATGTACCATACCTATCTTGACGGCATCCGGCCTTAAATCATCCATAACAGAGGTGATTTGTGCCTTAACCATATCCGCAGGTATCGGATAAACCGATTGTACTCCCAGTGTGTTTTGTGCAGTAACAGCCGTGATGACGGAAGCGGCATAACCTCCCAAAGCGGAAATGGTCTTTATGTCTGCTTGTATGCCTGCACCGCCCGAACAGTCGGAACCGGCAATGGAAAGGATAATAGGGGGAAGCATGAAATAATTAAAAATTAGAAATTAAAAATTAAAGGGGGGAGGAGAGCTGTTTCAGGTGGAGGAAGTGGGGGATGAAATCTTCCTTCGCTTGCTGCCAGATGTCTCCTAGCAGGACGGCACCTCCGAAACCTAAAACGGCTATTTCCGGAAGATGCTCCAGGCTGATGCCACCCAATGCCATGACGTTGGAATCGATGATACCTGCTTGCTGTGCTTTCTTCAAGGTATCGCAGGAGTAAGCGGAAGAGTAGCCTTCTTTGGATATACTGTCATAAATGGGACTGAGGAACACATAGCTACAATCTGATTTATGTTTCAACACTTCTTCAAGAGAGTGGCAGGAACAACTGATGTGTCCCTTATATCCGAACGGTATCTGCGGATTGCGCCCGTTCAGATGAATTCCTTTCAGACCGAAAACGGATGCCAGCTGGAATTGCTCATGCGTGACAATGCGCGGCATATATTCCATCGGCAACTGCCGCAGGAAATACTCCATCTCTTCTGCCGAAGCTCCCGGCTTGCGCAGATGGAGTATTTCCAAACCGTTTTGGAATAAGGAGGTAACTGCCGCTGCTTCTCCTTCAAAGAATTGCGGCGTGGTAATGACTATCAGTTTCATATCTTTATGGATGTTTGTCTATAATGAGAGAATATACGACTGCATGGTTCTTAAATCAATCGTCCATAGCTTTCCTGCCAAGGGTTCACCGTAGCCGCAAATCAGTTTCAACACTTCATTGGCTTCTACGCTACCCACAATGGCAGGGGTTACGCCGATAACCGATTTGTCCGGAGATGGCATGAGCAGTGTCCCTTCTTCATCCGGATAGAGGTCACGATAGTTTTTTGCACCCTCACCGTAGCAGAAGACGGACACTTGGCCTTCAAAGCCTTGAATGGCACCATAAACGTAGGGCTTGCCCCAAGCGTTGCATACGTCATTCAGCAAGTAGCGGGTAGCGAAGTTATCGCATCCGTCTACCACTATATCGTAGTTCCTTATCAGTTCTCCGGCATTCTTCTTGTCCAGACGGAAGGGGTATACTTCCACGTTTACATCGCTGTTCAAACCCTGCACTCTACGGGCGCCACATAGAGGTTTAGGCTGTCCAAGGTCAGCTTCAGCATACAGAACCTGACGTTGAAGATTACTGATGCTGACCTGGTCATCGTCCACCAATCCCAGCGTTCCGACTCCTGCTCCCGCCAGATAGAGGGCAATGGGAGAACCCAATCCTCCCACACCGACTATCAACACCTTGGCATTACGCAGTTTCTCTTGTCCGGCTTCGCCTATTTCGGGAAGGGACGTTTGTCTGGCATATCGGTTCATTTGTTCATTGTTATTAAGGTTCTGTATTCGGTCACTCATCTCTTGAAAGCCTTCAAATCAAAACTCGCATCCCAATCTTTCCACACCGGTTCGCGCCCCAGGCGTTTCAACGCTTTGTCCACTTCCACAGCCTTGCGCTCGTCGCTGACATGAAACTGTTCCAGCGTTTGCGGATAGCTGTAATATCCTCCCGGCTCGGTCTTGCTTTCGGCGCTCATGGTTGTCACACCAAGTGTTGCCATATGGTCGCGTATATCGGCAGGCTCGCGGGTGGAGTAGGAGATGTCCACATCATGGTCAAAGATACGCATGGCAAAAGTGACTTGTGCCAGTTCGCAGTCGCTCATGATGACATTGGGCTGGAAGCCGCCATTCTCCGAAGGACGCATACGGGGGAAGTTGACGCTGTATTTCGTCTGCCAATAATGTTTCTGGAGATAGCGCAGGTGATAAGCCATCATGGTGATGTCTGTCCGCCATTCTTTCTCCAGACCGATGAGCACTCCCATGCCGATGGAATGGACGCCTGCCTGCCCCATACGGTCAAAACCGTTGACACGCCATTCAAACTTGGACTTCATGCCGCGGGGGTGGTAGATGTTGTAATTCGCTTTGTGATAGGTTTCCTGGAAACAAATCACACCGTTCATGCCGTGCTCTTTCAGCTCTGCATACTCTTCCGTTTTTAAGGGCATCACTTCTATTTTCAGATTGCTGAAGTAGGGTTTTGCCAGGTCCAGTGCGCGGGCTATGTAGGGCACGCCTGCTTTGGCCGGATTTTCTCCCGTCACCAACAGCAAATTCTCGAAAGGTGCCAGCTTCTTGATGGCCTTGTACTCGTTCACGATTTCTTCTTCCGTCAGTATGGTACGCGGCATGGGGTTGCTGATGTGGAAACCGCAATACACGCAAGAGTTGGTGCAGGAATTCGTGATGTAAAGAGGCACGAACATGGAGATGGTCTTCCCGAATCGTGCCTCGGTGTATTTCTTGCTCAATCGTGCCATCGTCTCCAGATAGGGGGCAGCGGCGGGTGAGATGAGGGCCATGAAGTCCTCTACATTACAATGTTCTTTGGAGAGGGCACGGCGTACATCCGCATCTGTCTTGGCATGGATGCGTGCCGTGGTTTCCTCCCAGGATATATGTTCTAATTCGTCTGAAAACATAGTGTTCTATCAATTCCCATTTATTTCTTTTTTAATTCTCTCGACAACCGCATTGCACAGAAGTTCGGTCCGCACATCGTGCAATACTCCCCATCCACATGCTTCCCTGCATGAAAATAGCTGAACGCACGTTCCGGGTCGAGCGACAAGTCAAACTGGTCTTTCCAGCGGAATTCATAACGTGCTTTGCTCAGTGCATTGTCACGCACTTGTGCTCCGGGATGCCCTTTTGCCAGGTCGGCGGCATGGGCGGCTATCTTATAGGTGATGACACCTACACGCACATCCTCCTTATCGGGCAGTGCCAGATGCTCTTTGGGAGTGACATAGCAGAGCATCGCCGTACCCAGCCAGCCTATCTGCGCTGCACCGATGGCGGACGTGATATGGTCGTATCCCGGTGCGATGTCCGTCACGATGGGGCCGAGCGTATAGAAAGGCGCATCGTGGCATTTTTCTATCTGGCGCTCCATATTCTCCTTAATCTTGTGCATGGGCACGTGGCCGGGACCTTCGATGAAAGCCTGCACATTCTTGTCCCAGGCACGCAGCACAAGCTCGCCCATCGTGTCGAGTTCTGCAAACTGCGCTTCATCGTTGGCATCGTGCGTAGACCCCGGACGCAGCCCGTCTCCCAAAGAGATGGCAACGTCATACTGTGCCAGAATGTCGCAAATGTCATCAAAGTGTTCGTAAAGGAAACTTTCGCGGTCGTGCACCAGGCACCATTTGCTCATGATGCTGCCGCCACGGCTCACGATGCCGCACAACCTTTTCTCGGCCAGATGCACATTGTGGCGGCGTATGCCGGCATGGATGGTGAAGTAGTCCACTCCCTGCTCGCATTGTTCAATCAAGGTGTCGCGGTAGATTTCCCAGGTGAGGTCTTCCACCTTGCCGTTCACTTTCTCCAATGCCTGGTAGATGGGGACAGTGCCCACGGGAACGGGACAGTTGCGGATAATCCATTCGCGCGTTTCGTGTATGTTCTCGCCCGTGGAGAGGTCCATCAGCGTGTCGCCGCCCCATTTGCAGCTCCACAATGCTTTCTCTACCTCTTCTTCGATGCCCGAGGTGGTGGCGGAGTTTCCGATATTGGTATTTATCTTCACCAGGAAGTTACGGCCTATAATCATCGGCTCTGCTTCGGGATGGTTGATGTTGGCAGGAAGCAGGGCGCGTCCGGCAGCAATCTCCTGGCGTACAAATTCCGGTGTGATGTGCGTCTCTATTCCCAGCTCCGCGCAGTTCATGTTCTCGCGAATCGCCACATACTCCATTTCAGGCGTGATGATACCTTGTTTGGCATAGTACATCTGTGTGCAGCATTTTCCTTGAAGGGCGCGGTAGGGCAGGGTGATATGCTCAAAGCGCAGAGAGTCGAGCGACTGGTCGTCGCGGCGCATGCGTCCGTACTCCGACGTTATTTCGGAAAGCTGCTCCACATCGCCGCGTTTCAGTATCCACGGCTCGCGCAGACGGGGCAGCCCTTTCTTCAAATCCACTTCGACGGCAGGGTCGCTGAACGGTCCGCTGGTATCATACACATACACTTCCGGATTCGGAGTAAGTACCTTTTCTCCATCAACGAAGTTCGTACTGGGCACTTGCTCCACCTTGCGCATAGCTACGCGCAATTCGGGAAACAAGGTGCCCGGCAAATATACTTTCTCGGAACGGGGGAATTTTATCTTCTGGTTCATTTTTCTTTAGGTTTTGTTATGTAGAGATTTACGATTAGACAATTTACGATTTACGATTGGAGTTTGTATTGTTAAACAACCTCTCTCAACCGGTAGGTTTATGATTGCATGAGTAACTTCAATCGTAAATCGTAAATTGTCTAATCGTAAATCTCCCTGTTTTGTCATTTTTCATTCAAGAAAGCCGTCAGCGGTGAGCTGGCTTCCGCAACAAAATTATCTGCCTGTATGCCCAGACCTGCTTCGTATGCCATGCGTCCCGCCTCTACAGCCTGCTTGAACGCTACCGCCATGGTCACGGGGTCGCCCGCCACTGCAATGGCTGTATTCACCAGGCAAGCCGAAGCGCCCATTTCCATAGCCTCTGCCGCATGGCTCGGGGCACCGATACCGGCATCCACCACTACGGGGATATTGGCTTGTTCAATGATTATTCTCAGGAAATCCCTTGTCTGTAGTCCTTTGTTTGTACCGATAGGAGCACCCAGCGGCATGACGGTGGCGGCACCGGCTTCTTCCAGCCTCTTGCACAGTGTGGGGTCGGCCTGGCAATAGGGCAGTACCACAAATCCTAACTTGACCAGTTCTTCCGTGGCTTTCAGCGTCTCTACAGAATCGGGCAACAGATAGCGGGGGTCGGGGTGTATCTCCAGTTTCAGCCAGTTCGTGCCGAAAGCTTCACGCGCCATCTGTGCAGCAAAAACAGCTTCTTCGGCATTGCGCACGCCGGAGGTGTTGGGCAGAAGCTGGATACCGGGATGCTGTATGTGTACCAGCATATTGTCTTCCTTGTTGTCCAGTTCAATGCGTTTCATGGCTACCGTCACCATTTCTGTGCCGGATGCCAGGATAGACTGCTCCATCACTTCATCGGAATTGAACTTTCCGGTTCCTAAAAACAGACGGGAGTTGAACTCACGTTCCGCAATCACTAATTTTTCCATATCAGTCGTCATATATTAATTCTTTATTTTTCATTCTCCATTAAAGAAATGATTCTTTTCATTTCATCTGCCGGACTATCGGCATGCAGTACCGTGCCCGAAAGGGCAATCCCGCTTACCCCCGTCTGCATAACGGCTGGAATATCCGCTATGGTTATTCCACCGATGGCTACTATCGGAAGGTGTATATCCTTCTCCTGCATCCGGTGGATGATAGCTGTATATCCTTCCAGTCCCAATATCGGACTCAGATTCTTCTTGGTAGTGGTGTAGCGGAAGGGGCCGCAGCCTATGTAGTCGGCACCGGCTTTGTAGTGTTGCAGTACATCCTCAAAAGTATTGGCGGTACCGCCTATAATGTACTCCGCGCCCAGAATCCGGCGTGCGTCGGCTATGGGCATGTCTTTCTTTCCAAGATGTACGCCGTCGGCATGCAGTTTTCGCGCCAGTTCCACATGGTCGTCAATGATGAAGGTGGCACCGTATTGCCGGCAAAGGGCCTGCACTTCCAAAGCTACGGGTTCTATCGTTTCCACCGGGGTGTCTTTCATGCGCAGTTGCACCCAGCGGCAACCGCCCTCAAGAGCCATGCGTGCAGCATCCAGATACGAATATCGTTCCGTATAGTGCGTGATGAACTGCATTCCTCCGTTTTTCAGTCTCTCGTCCTTCATCTTCCTCACCCTCCGCAAGCTGCTTTGATAATGATGATGGGCATGTATTCCCTCAGGATGCATTTTGTCCATTCCGTGCGAAGTACAATACGGTTGTCTACGGCCACGGCAATGCCTTGCATCGGTAGGGCAAGTTCCTCGATAAGTTGTGAAAGGGTAGTGGCGCCGGTTTTCACTTCCTTGTTGTTGACCAATACTTTCATTTTTCTGTTCATTAAGAAATAAAACAATGGAAGTAAATACAAAGAAGCGTCTTTACGGCAAGTTCAGTGAAGAAAGAAATATCCAATTCCTACGGCAGTACTAACTGCATCAGGTTCGAGGGTATAATCTCAGCCCGTCGGGGCACCCCTTTGTCTTTACGGCAACAAAGGTAAGGGAAAATCGGAAATAAAAAACAAAAGAACGTACTTTTTATTTCAGTGATTACTTTTTGTTTACTTGCGCCCCTTTGTGGCACGTATCTTTTTCAGCGTATTCCGAACAGTGGTTCTGACTCCAGTTGAATAAAAATCAAGCTCTGTATTTTCTAGTATCAGTTGCAATTCCTGCAGCAGTTCCGGCTCCTTCCTGCAAAGCAGATAGGCTATTCTGATGGAAAGGGCTTGCACTCCTATGCTTTCTTGCGGAGATAGCATGTGGTCCAGGCAGTAATTCAGCAAATCGACGGAGATTGGAGTAGGGATGGGAATATTATACAGTATAGATAATAAGAGACGTTTGGAACCGTCGTGCGTGCAGTCTATCAGCCGTTGAATGATTTCATCGTACAGTAGGATGAACCAGTCGGGATGGATTTCGCTCAATTTCTCGCATACCCATATTGCTCGCCATGACACCGTCTGTTTTTCATCGTATGTCAATCGGTATATATCTTCAAAATACTCGGGGCAGAGGCATACCTCTTGTACCAGAGAGTCTATCGATAACTTATGAATAGGTACTGCCAAGGTATTTCTGAACTCCGTAATCTTTTCCATATATCCCATTTTGTTGTGAGTGGCAAATATAAAGGAAATGGCCTACTAAAACAAGAAAGGCTGTCTATTTGAAGAAAGACAGCCTTGAAAATATTCTATTTAAGGAATTATGCAATCCCGTGAGCCGTAGCTTCCGGTGCAATCTTCTTGATAAGACCTTGCAGCACTGCACCAGGACCGCACTCTGTGAAGTCCGTAGCACCATCGGCAACCATGTTCTTCACTGTTTGCGTCCAACGTACCGATGCTGTCAGCTGAGCCACCAGGTTCTTCTTGATTTCTACCGGGTCAGTATGAGGCATAGCGTCTACATTCTGATATACGGGGCACTTCGGAGCATGGATTTCTGTTGCATTGATGGCTGCTTCCAGTTCAACTTTGGCAGGGTTCATCAGCGGAGAGTGGAACGCACCGCCTACCTTCAACGGCAGAGCACGCTTTGCACCTGCAGCCTTCATCAGTTCGCAAGCCTTGTTGATACCTTCTATGGAACCGGAAATTACAATCTGTCCCGGGCAGTTATAGTTGGCTGCCACGCAAACTTCACCTTCAGCACTTACTTGAGCGCAGATTTCCTCAACCTTTTCATCCGGCAGGGCAATAATGGCTGCCATAGTGGAGGGCTGTGCCTCGCAAGCCTTTTGCATAGCCATGGCACGGGCATACACCAGTTTCAGACCATCTTCAAAGCTCAGTGCACCGGCAGCAACCAAGGCAGAGAACTCGCCCAATGAGTGACCGGCGGTCATCTCCGGCTTAAAGTCATCGCCCATGCAGAGGGCGGAAATAACGGAATGAAGGAACACGGCAGGTTGGGTAACTTTAGTCTGGCGCAGGTCTTCATCTGTTCCGTTGAACATAATATCAGTAATACGATACCCGAGGATATCATTTGCTTTCTCAAAAAGTTCCTTGGCTAATGCCGAATTTTCGTACAGGTCCTTTCCCATGCCAACGAATTGGGCACCTTGACCCGGAAATACAAATGCTTTCATATTTACTCGTTTTTTAGTGTTTAAATAAAAAGTGCTGCAAAGGTAGAGGTTTTTCTGATATTCACCGCACAAACGGATGTTTTTTGTGCAATGCCCTTACTTTAAGGAGGGAAGCTAAAATACAATATGTATGCTTGGGCCTTCTGTGGTATCCGGAGGCTGAAATACTTATAAATGAAACACTTTCTCCTTATTGTACTTCCTACAATTAGACCTCTTGTATATTCTTGTAAATTACATATTGTATTCCATACGATAACAACTGAAAATGATATTGTATAAAGTAAGATATGTATTCAGTTGAAAAATAATGCTTTATAATATTATAAAAATATTCTTTTCCTTTATTGCAAATTAGAAAAACCTATTTATATTTGCAGCGCTTAACGAGATATATTATGCAAAACATAGAACAAAAAACGCCGTTGGCAAACAATCATATCTCTGTGGACTGTGTAGTGATTGGTTTTGACGGAGAACAGCTAAAGGTTCTGCTGATTAAGCGTGCAGGAGAGGAAGAAGGAGAAATCTTTCATGATATGAAGCTTCCCGGAAGTTTGATTTACATGGATGAGGATTTGGATGAAGCTGCCAAACGGGTGTTGAATGAATTGACGGGGCTGAAGAACGTCAATCTGATGCAATTCAAGGCATTCGGCTCAAAAAACCGTACGAAGGACCCCAGAGATGTACATTGGCTGGAACGTGCCATGCAGTCCAAGGTAGAGCGTATTGTCACCATAGCCTATCTTTCCCTGGTGAAGATAGACCGCGCATTGAACCGTGATTTGGACAATTATCAAGCTAGTTGGGTAGCCATGCCGGATATAAAGGCTCTGGCATTCGACCACAACCTGATTATCAAGGAGGCCATTACCTATGTCCGTCAGTACGTCGAGTTCAACCCGTCTTCACTGTTCGACTTGTTGCCGCGTAAGTTCACCGCATCCCAGCTTCGCACTTTGTACGAACTGGTGTATGACAAGCAGTACGACGTACGCAATTTCCATAAAAAAATTGCCTTGATGGAGTATGTCGTCCCCCTGGAAGAAAAACAGCAGGGCGTGGCCCACCGGGCGGCACGCTACTACCGTTTCGACAAAAAGATATACAATAAAATCCGACGGTAGCCGGATTGTAAATTCTTCATATCACTTTCATTTTAATATTGATAGAAATGTATTTATTAGGTTATGACATCGGCAGCTCGTCTGTAAAAGCGAGTCTGGTAAATGCGGAAAGCGGCAAGTGTGTATCGTCTGCCTTCTTCCCCAAGACTGAAGCGGAAATTATCGCAGTGAAGCCCGGCTGGGCAGAGCAAGACCCCGGAAACTGGTGGGAAAACTTGAAACTGGCCACACAAGCGGTATTGGCAGAATCCGGAGTAAACGCAGAAGACATCAAGGCGATCGGTATCTCTTATCAGATGCATGGCTTGGTATGTGTAGATAAAAACCAGCAGGTGTTGCGTCCTGCCATTATCTGGTGCGACTCCAGAGCCGTGCCCTACGGACAAAAGGCTTTCGAAACATTGGGAGAGGAGACTTGCCTTTCACATCTGCTGAATTCTCCGGGCAACTTCACGGCCTCCAAACTGGCTTGGATTAAGGAGAATGAGCCTTCCGTTTACGAAAAGATTCATAAGATAATGCTGCCGGGCGACTATATCGCCATGAAGTTGAGCGGTACCATCTGTACCACGGTGTCCGGTTTGTCCGAAGGGATGTTCTGGGATTTCAAGAACAACCGGGTTGCCGACTTTCTGATGGACTATTATGGGTTCGACTCCTCTCTGATTGCCGACATCAAACCGACTTTCTCCGAGCAGGGACGTGTCAATGCTGCTGCAGCCGCAGAGCTGGGTCTGAAAGAAGGTACGCCTATCACTTACCGTGCCGGCGACCAGCCCAACAATGCCCTTTCCCTGAATGTATTCAATCCGGGTGAAATAGCTTCCACCGCCGGAACGTCCGGCGTGGTATACGGCGTGAACGGTGAGGTGAACTACGACCCCAAGTCACGTGTCAACACCTTTGCACACGTCAACCATGCTGCCGGGCAAACCCGTCTGGGTGTTCTGCTGTGCATCAATGGTACGGGCATTCTCAATTCATGGGTAAAACGCACCGTTGCTCCCGAAGGCATCTCCTACAGCGATATGAATCTGCTGGCAGCACAAGCTCCCATCGGCAGTGCCGGTATCAGCATCCTGCCCTTTGGAAACGGTGCGGAGCGTATGCTTGAGAACAAGGAAACAGGCTGTTCCATTCATGGCATCAACTTCAACCAGCACGGCAAACAGCATATCATCCGTGCAGCGCAGGAAGGCATCGTTTTTTCCTTTAAATATGGAATCGACATCATGGAACAAATGGGCATTCCCGTGCAGAAAATTCATGCAGGCAAGGCTAATATGTTCCTCAGCCCGCTGTTCCGCGAGACATTGGCCGGTGTGACGGGAGCTGTCATCGAACTGTATGATACCGACGGCTCTGTAGGTGCCGCCAAAGGCGCCGGAATCGGTGTGGGCATATACAAGGACAACAACGAAGCATTTGCCACGCTTGAGAAGCTCGAGGTGATAGAGCCGAAAGTGGCAGACCGCCAGGCTTATGCCGACGCATATGCGCGCTGGAAACACTGGGTAATGTGCTAATGTGCACATTAAAACGTTAGCACGTTAAAACAATAAATTAATAATTAACCCCGTGATGAATGTGTCTGTCATTGGCACATTCTCACATTAAAACATTAAATTCTTATGGCAACAAAAGAGTATTTTCCCGGAATAGGAAAGATTAAATTCGAAGGTAAAGAGAGCAAGAACCCGATGGCATTCCGTTATTACGATGCCGATAAAGTAATCATGGGTAAGAAAATGAGCGAATGGCTGAAGTTCGCCATGGCATGGTGGCACACTCTTTGCGCAGAAGGTGGTGACCAATTCGGTGGCGGAACAAAGAAATTCCCCTGGAACGGTGAGGCTGACAAGGTTCAGGCTGCCAAGAACAAAATGGACGCCGGCTTTGAATTCATGCAGAAAATGGGTATCGAATACTACTGCTTCCACGATGTAGACCTCTGCGAAGAAGCCGAGACCATTGAAGAATACGAAGCCAACTTGAAGGAAATCGTAGCGTATGCCAAGCAGAAACAAGCAGAAACCGGCATCAAACTGTTGTGGGGTACTGCCAACGTATTCGGCCATGCCCGCTACATGAATGGTGCAGCCACCAATCCCGATTTCGATGTTGTGGCACGTGCCGCCATCCAAATCAAAAACGCCATCGACGCTACTATCGAACTGGGAGGCTCAAACTATGTATTCTGGGGCGGTCGCGAAGGCTACATGTCATTGCTGAATACAGACCAGAAGCGTGAGAAAGAGCACCTCGCACAGATGTTGACCATCGCCCGCGACTATGCACGTGCCCGCGGCTTCAAAGGTACCTTCTTGATTGAACCGAAACCGATGGAACCTACAAAACACCAGTATGATGTAGACACCGAAACCGTTATCGGCTTCTTGAAGGCTCACAATCTGGACAAAGATTTCAAGGTGAACATCGAAGTGAACCACGCTACTTTGGCGGGCCACACCTTCGAGCACGAACTCGCAGTAGCCGTAGACAACGGTATGCTCGGCTCCATCGACGCCAACCGTGGTGACTACCAGAACGGCTGGGATACAGACCAGTTCCCCATTGACAACTTCGAACTGACCCAGGCAATGATGCAAATCATCCGTAACGGAGGCTTTGGCAATGGCGGTACAAACTTCGATGCCAAGACCCGTCGCAACTCCACCGACCTGGAAGACATTTTCATTGCCCACATCGCCGGTATGGACGTGATGGCACGTGCACTGGAAAGTGCAGCCAAACTGCTTGAAGAGTCTCCTTACAAGAAGATGCTGGCCGACCGCTATGCTTCCTTCGACAGTGGTAAAGGCAAGGAATTTGAAGATGGCAAACTGACGCTGGAGGATTTGGTAGCTTACGCAAAAGCCAACGGTGAGCCGAAACAGACCAGCGGCAAGCAGGAATTGTATGAGGCAATCGTGAATATGTACTGCTAATAATGATCAATGTTTAGTGATTAGTGGTTAATAAGTTGCGCATGAGGTGTTTCAATATTAATCATTAATCGCTAATCATTAATCGCTAATCATTAACCATTAATCATTAATATCATGAATTATACAGAAAAAGGCAGTAAACTCTACCTCTTCTCTATTGTGCTGGTAGCCGTCATCGGGGGCTTGCTTTTCGGCTACGATACAGCAGTCATATCCGGTGCCGATAAAGGGCTTCAGGCATTTTTTATGGGTGCCTCCGATTTTGTCTACACAGATACGATTCACGGCATTACCTCTTCCAGTGCACTTATCGGATGTATCATCGGTAGTGCTCTTTCGGGATTCTTCGCATCCAATCTGGGACGTAAGAATTCTCTTTTCATAGCCGGCGTCTTGTTCTTTCTGTCGGCATTGGGCTCCTACTACCCGGAATTCCTTTTCTTCGACTATGGTGTTCCTTCCTATTCCTTGCTCGTGGCATTCAATTTCTACCGTGTATTGGGAGGAATCGGCGTAGGTTTGGCATCGGCCATCTGCCCGATGTATATTGCGGAAATTGCGCCGAGCAACATTCGCGGGACTCTGGTATCATGGAATCAGTTTGCCATTATCTTCGGCCAGTTGGTGGTTTACTTCGTGAATTTCCTTATTCTGGGCGAGAATTCAAATCCGGTGATAAAGGCCATTGAAGGAGTCAACCAGATTCTGAATCCCGAAGCGGCAGCATGGACCACAGAGATAGGATGGCGTCTGATGTTTGTCAGTGAGGCTGTTCCTGCAGGAGTCTTTGCGTTGCTCGTACTGTTTGTTCCCGAAACGCCACGCTATCTTGCCATGAGTGGCAAGGATGATAAGGCACTCCAGGTGTTAAGCCGTATCAACGGCTTGGCTCAGGCAAAGGTTATTCTGTCTCAAATCAAAGCCACGGCAGAGGAAAAGACGGAAAAGCTTTTCACTTATGGCTGGATGGTTATCTTTATCGGTATCATGCTGAGTGTATTCCAGCAAGCGGTAGGTATCAACGCCGTACTCTATTTCGCACCGCGTATCTTCGAAACGATGGGAATGGGCAACCCGATGGTTCAAACCGTCATCATGGGTATCATCAATATTCTGTTCACGTTGCTGGCTGTCTTTACAGTCGAGAAATGGGGACGTAAACCGCTGCTCATCTCGGGGTCTATCGGCATGGCGATAGGTGCTTTCGGAGTAGCTCTTTGCAACGTTGTGGCAGGGCTTCCTCCCATGTTGGCTGTTGTCAGCATCATGGTCTACAGTGCTTCGTTCATGTTCAGCTGGGGCCCCATCTGCTGGGTACTGATTGCTGAAATCTTCCCGAATACCATCCGTGGCGCTGCAGTAGCCATTGCCGTAGCCTTCCAATGGATATTCAATTTCATTGTATCTTCCACCTTCGTACCTATGTACAATATGAGTTTGGGAGATATGGGAGACAAGTTCGGGCACATGTTTGCTTATGGCTTATACGGAATCATCTGTGTGGTGGCTGCTCTGTTTGTCTGGAAGCTTGTTCCCGAAACGAAAGGCAAGACACTGGAAGACATGACCAAGCTGTGGAAGAATAGAAGAAACAATAGATAAGACCGTCATTGAAACTGTCCATATAAGACGGGAAAGAGGAGGCCTGATGAATGCCTCCTCTTTTTGTTATCAATTCCGTATCTTTTCCCTTATCCGTTCAAGATGGGAAAGAAAAATCTTCGGAGGGGAAGATAACATGTAAGGATAAACCGTACCTTTGCACTGTTTTTAATCAGGAATAGCAAGAAAGTTATGGATTCAATGAAAATCAATAAGGTGCAGATACGCAATCTGCAGATTGAAGATTATGACCAGTTGGCACAATCGTTTACGCGCGTTTATTCAGACGGAAGCGATGTGTTCTGGACGCACAAACAAATAGAAAAACTGATACGCATCTTCCCCGAGGGGCAGATTGTGACGGTGGTTGACGAGAAAATCGTGGGCTGTGCGCTTTCCATCATAGTGAACTACGATGATGTGAAGAACGACCACACTTACGCCCAGGTTACGGGCAAGGAGACTTTCAACACCCACAATCCGAAAGGCAACATACTTTATGGCATCGAAGTCTTTATCCATCCCCAATACCGTGGCCTGCGTCTGGCACGCCGTATGTATGAATACCGCAAGGAACTTTGCGAGACATTGAACCTGAAGGCAATCATGTTTGGCGGACGTATCCCCAACTACTACAAATATGCCGATCAAATCCGCCCCAAGGAGTACATAGATAAGGTGAAGCAAAAGGAGATCTTCGATCCGGTGCTGACCTTTCAGCTCTCTAACGACTTCCACGTGCGCAAGGTGATGCGCAACTACCTTCCCAATGATGAGGAGTCCAAGCACTACGCCTGCCTGCTGCAATGGGACAATATCTACTATCAGGCTCCCACACAAGACTATGTAAACCCCAAAACCACTGTCCGCGTAGGCTTGGTACAATGGCAGATGCGTACCTACAAGACACTGGATGACCTTTTTGAGCAAGTGGAATTTTTTGTGGATGCCGTGAGCGACTACAAGAGTGACTTTGTCCTTTTTCCCGAATACTTCAACGCACCGTTGATGGCAAAATTCAACAACGAGGGCGAGTCGCAGGCTATCCGCGGGCTGGCGGCCTATACCGAGGAAATCAAGGAGCGTTTCGTCAAGCTCGCCATCAGCTATAACATCAACATTATTACGGGCAGTATGCCGCTTATCAAGGAAGACGGGCTGCTATACAACGTAGGATTCCTCTGCCGACGTGACGGAAGTTATGAAATGTACGAAAAGATACATGTCACTCCCGACGAGATAAAGTCCTGGGGACTGAGCGGAGGCAAGTCCATCCAAACTTTCGATACGGACTGTGCTAAGATAGGCGTGCTGATATGCTACGATGTAGAGTTCCCCGAACTGAGCCGCATCATGGCGGACCAAGGCATGCAGATACTCTTTGTTCCTTTCCTTACCGATACGCAGAATGCTTACAGCCGCGTAAAGGTGTGCGCCCATGCTCGTGCCATCGAAAACGAGTGCTTTGTAGTGATAGCCGGCAGTGTAGGCAATCTTCCCCGCGTGCACAACATGGACATCCAGTATGCCCAGTCCGGCGTGTTCACTCCCTGCGACTTCGCTTTCCCCACAGACGGCAAGCGTGCGGAAGCCACTCCGAATACCGAAATGATTCTTGTGTCGGATGTGGATCTGGACTTGCTGAATGAACTGCATACCTACGGCAGTGTACGCAACCTGAAAGACCGGAGAGGCGATTTGTACGAGGTGAAGATGAAAAGATGACTTTCCCGAATGCCACACTCGGTTGCCTCCAATGCCACACCTTATTCTCCGAAATGCCACACTTCATCGTCCGGAATGCCATAGGTTTCGGACAACGGAGTGTGGCATTTCAGCTGCTGAAGTGTGGCATCCGGGACGATGAAGTATGGCATTTCGGATGGTAATTCCATAGTTTATCCGTATCTTTACAAAACTTTTATTCTAAAAAACAGAAACAATGGCCAAGAAAGCTCTCTCTGCTCCCGAAATACCTCTCTGCATCAATGTGTTGCGATTACTTAACTACCGTCTGGCTCCCGACGAGCTGATTCTGTTCGACTGGCTTACAGTAAAACAGATTTCTTTTAAATACAAGCCTTTCCATTACTCCCAGGCGCGTGTAGAGGAAGAAACCCGTATCCGCCGTACCCGGCAGGAAGTCATCATTAAGCAATTCTCGGCCTTGGGCTTCTTGAAAACCGACATAAAGGTCAATTCCGTCACCCGTGGACGTGTCCGCTATTACTCCGTGGACTTCAGTGTACTTGCCGACGTGGATGTCCTGGTAGAAATCATCATGCCCCAAACCACGCTCTTCCGTGACTTCATCCTCTACTTTGCCTACCACGCCACTATGCAGAAGAAGAGCAAGGAAGAACAACTGAAGCCTGCCTCCGCCATAAATCACGAGGCTGCCGCCCGAATCTATCAACTGCTGAGCCAAGTCTATGACGAGCGCCGCCAATACTATAATGATGGGGGACTGACCGGAGATGTGAAGCCTGAACGCTCGAAATCTGCCATGCAATTGCAGCATAACAAACCCATAGAACGTAAACTGGCAAAGTTGGCAGACTACTACAACGATAACAGCATCAAAAACGCCTTTCTTGCCTATGTGGACGAAATCCTGACCCAAAAGAAAGAACCCGAAAACCTGATGTATTACTTTCTCTCTTTCGATGAGACATCGGATTGTTTCGGAGTGGTGAATCATTACCTTAATTATTTCACCTTGCATTATAGTTACAGCAGCAACAGTTGAAGTCTATCCGCTGATGATGCTGTTATTATTTCTTTTAATATAATACTTTATTATTCTTTCCCATGCTGTTCTCTGCACGCTTATTGCTGATTGCGGCAATAGCATTCGCAGAATTCTACATACCATTTGTTGAACTCAGCAAAATAGCCCTCTCATTTGTTGTTTTCAACGTAGTTTTCAGGTCGCTTGTTTGAGCTAAATTTACGTTTTTTGCCGTTTTTGCTTAGGGAACCCGTGGATTTTGGCTTATTTTGAGAAACGTGATTCGCTCAAACTAAAACGGCAAATCATAAATGGAGACTTCTTTTTCGTGTACTGACATTCTCTCTGCATTATTCAAAAGAGAAATATCTTTAATCTTTTTATGATATAGAGAAAATTTTGCAATTTGTTCTATTTCTTTTTTACGGTTTTTACTAAGGATTAGATATTCTTCTTCTCTATCAATTCCTAAAAAACGGCGTCCCAAAAGATTGGCTGCAATTCCTGTAGTGCTGCTGCCTGTAAATGGGTCGAGAATCCACGCACCACCACGAGTTGATGCCAAAATAATACGCGACAATACAGATAAGGGTTTCTGAGTAGGATGTTTGCCACATGATTTTTCCCAACGAGCTATGGCCGGTAATTGCCATACGTCCGTCATCTGCTTGTTGCTGTTGATTTGCTTCATGATACTATAATTATAGTAGTGTGTTATTTTAGCAGACTTGCGTGCCCAAATAATGAACTCTGTTGAGTGTGTAAAATAACGACATGAAATATTAGGTGGCGGATTGGTCTTTGCCCATGTCACTACATTCAAAATCTTAAATCCTAATTCAGTCAGGATATTGGCTATTGAAAAAATATTATGATATGTACCGCTAATCCATATTGTTCCATTTTCCTTCAGTTTATTTTGGCATTCGCTTATCCATGCTCGATTGAACGAATCTATGTATTCAGGAGTACCTCCTTTATCCCATTCCCCTTTATCCACGCATACCATCTTCCCACTTTGCACACTTATCCCTCCATTACTGAGAAAGTAAGGAGGATCGGCAAATATCATATCGAACTTGAAACTGAATTGCTTTAATAATTCGATGCAGTCACCATGCAGGAGGGTAAAGGCACGGTCGGAGGATTTGAAATAAGGAATCATAATTTAGCAATAATCTCTTGATATTCCTTCCAGGACATTAACCGACCTTCTCCAGTGGGATAATTGACATCTTCCTGCCCCCATATCCATTTATATACTTTTATTAAAGCCTCAGGAGTTTCACCGGAAGCGAAATTTAAAGCTCTTATTTCATTTATAAAATCGGAAGGTTCTTCTCCATTATATGTTTTTTCCATTAAAGTCAGAAATACTTTTGCTTTATCTTTGTTTTCCTGAACTTTATTTATTACATCTTCTAAGATTTGTTTGTGAGATATTTGCCATAGTGTATTATCATTGGGATTATAGATGAATACTAAAAAATCTTCTTTTTTAGGTCTTCCATATACAGATTTACCACCAGGCTTCGTGATAACGATTTTCCTACCATCAGAGAGTTCTTCGACTTCATAACCTCGATATGGTAAATCTATAAGTTTTTGTGAGAAAGTAGCTTTATCCGCATTGTTTATACGAATAGGCTCTAGTTCTATATTATGTTGATAGATGTTTTTCATCGTTCTATTTATTTCATGATTTTACTTATAATGCCGTTCTCCATATCATTAATATTGTATATATGTTCAAGTACATCAAAAGTTTCTTCCAAATTTCGACGCGCACTATTCCATCCTTTTCCATCCGTAAACCAGACAAATGTAAAATCTGTTAGGTCTTTGGTTTCCAAGGTTATCGTTTTGTAACTTCTTGCTGTTTCGTTAAGCTTAGAGCCACTACTTCCATAAAAATTGGTTTCTATACCATATACCATGGTAGGTGTTTTTACGACAAAATCAAATCGTTTCTCTGCCTTACCTTGGTTAGATATTGAAGATAAATCAATACCCCATTTCTTTTCGATAGCATGAATATACATTTCTTTGAAGTAGGTGATACCTTTTACAAACCCAGCCTTCTGTATATATGATTCGACGAGGTTCTCCATCAGGTGTCCACCTCTATTTTTTCTTCCATTAGAATCAAGCCCAGTTTCTATTCCTGTAACATAATCTACAAGACTTCCGATAATGCGATTCTCAATCAAGTTGAAAATACCAGTTTTGCGCATAAATATTTTATATTGCTCTACACTATAGTTCATTTTTTTGAAATTATAACAGAAGCTGCCTTCTTCATCTATAGCTTCTATATCCATTTCACGCTTTGCTATCAGAATAGGAATACACTTTAGAATACTAGGGTATTTACATAATAAATTATCAAAATCGTTTTCTATATTTTTGCTGCCAATAAGAGAATTCATAATATTCAATTCCACTTTAATAGCATCAACATTAGAGAAAACTTTGTCAAAGTATGTATAATATTGGTAGTTCGCAATACTTGTACGAAACAGTGCAAGCCATTGTTTAAAATCTCTTTCCATACAAATTTATCTATAATTCATGCTAATATTAGAAATCATAAGTTCGGACAGTTTCCCTCTTTTTTCAGGATTGGCATTAACCATTCGCGTAGCCATTACTCGCTGAATATGGTATTCGTTATAAATCTCATCAAAGAAATTATCATTTTCGTCTTTGCCTTTCACATCCGAATTACTTAAGATGAAATTAGTTTTATATTGAACTATCTTGTGACAAAAATCGCGTAGCCGTATTTGTTCATTATCGTCAAACTCATCTTTGGCATACGAGTTGAAAGAAGAAGTTTTGCTTAAAGGTTTATATGGAGGATCAAAGTAGAATAAAGCATCAGGAGAAGCGTAAGCTATTGTTTTCTCGAAATCCCCACACAAAATATCTACCTTTTGCAAAATCTTAGAATCTGCAAGAATTGTATCTTCATCACAAATTCTAGGATTGGCATATTTTCCATGGGGAACATTGAATTTTCCTTTAGAATTTACTCTATACAACCCATTGAAGCATGTCCTATTTAAAAAAATGAATAAAGCGGCGGTCTCTATTTCAGACAAGGATGAAGCGTTATATATGTCGCGCTTATTTAAATAATACTCTTTTCTGTCTTCTTCTCCCAAGGGGATATACTTTTCTTGAAGTTCTTTTAATTGTTCAATCAATTTATATGGTTGTTCCTTAATAACTTTATATGTAGTTATCAAATGGGGATTTATATCATTAATCACAGCTTTTTGAATATTGGGAAATTGCTGTAATATCCAAAATAAAACAGCCCCACCTCCAACGAAAGGTTCTACATAAATAACGTTTTTTTTCTGTGAGAAGTCAGATGGTAAGGTACGCTCTATATCTCCTAAAAGCTGCGTCTTTCCACCTACCCATTTTACAAAAGGTTTTGCAGTTCTATATATTCTATGTTGCATATTTGGTCTAAATATCATTCTTCTAATGGCAAAGATAGTGAATCTCTTCAAGTTGTGCGAATATATTAGGAGTCTTTCTTTTTATTTTTTGAATTCTATGTCTAAAAGGATATTAATCACTCTTATTATCCCTCTTTTCATCCTTAAATAAAACATTTTACTGCACTTATCCAGCTTTTTCTACCTAAAAAGTCTCTTGTATTTAAGTTTTTTGTAAATTTGCACCCTTAAAATGGAGAAGGTAGCTTTTGACGTACCAAATGCCTATCAAGAGTATCTTCAATCGTAAATTGTAAATTGTCAAATAGTAAATATCAAGATGGGTAAGAAGTTTGCCGAATATTCGAAGCTCGACCTTTCCGAAGTGAACGGAAAAGTGTTGAAGAAATGGGACGAAAACCAGGTTTTCGCCAAGAGTATGACAGAACGTGAAGGTTGTCCTTCTTTCGTATTTTTCGAAGGACCTCCCTCGGCCAATGGTATGCCGGGCATTCACCACGTAATGGCTCGCTCCATTAAGGACATTTTCTGCCGTTACAAAACGATGAAGGGGTTCCAAGTAAAGCGTAAGGCCGGATGGGATACTCATGGACTGCCCGTGGAACTGGGTGTGGAAAAAGCACTCGGCATTACGAAAGAGGATATTGGCAAGACTATTTCCGTAGCAGAATACAATGCTGCCTGCCGCAAGGACGTCATGAAGTTCACCAAGGAATGGGAAGACCTGACGCACAAGATGGGCTACTGGGTGGACATGACGGACCCGTATATCACCTACGACAACCGCTACATCGAAACCTTGTGGTGGCTGCTGAAACAGCTCTATAAGAAAGGACTCCTTTATAAAGGGTATACCATACAACCTTATTCTCCTGCTGCCGGAACCGGACTCAGCTCGCACGAGTTGAACCAGCCCGGATGTTACCGTGACGTAAAAGACACGACCATGGTGGCACAGTTCAAGATGAAGCATCCGAAACCGGAAATGGCAGAGTGGGGAACTCCTTACTTCCTGGCATGGACCACTACTCCGTGGACGTTGCCCAGCAACACTGCGCTCTGCGTCGGTCCCAAGATAGACTACGTGGCCGTACAGACTTACAACGGATATAGCGGTGAGAAGATGACTGTTGTCTTGGCAAAAGCACTGCTCTACACTCACTTCAACAAAAAAGCGGAAGGCATTGCATTAGAGGATTATAAGCCGGGTGATAAGCTGATACCTTTCAAGATAGTAGGTGAGTACAAAGGCCCCGATTTGGTAGGTATGGAGTACGAACAGCTCATCCCTTGGGTGAAACCGATAGACGTTGCCGAAGACGGTAGCTGGACTCCCAGCGACAAAGGTTTCCGTGTAATTTCTGGTGACTATGTGACGACTGAAGACGGTACGGGTATCGTACACATTGCCCCGACCTTTGGTGCGGACGATGCTTTTGTGGCACGCGCTGCAGGTATACCGTCCTTGTTCATGATAAACAAGAAGGGTGAGACCCGCCCGATGGTAGACCTCACCGGTAAGTTCTTCTTGATTGACGAACTGGACGAGGAGTTTGTAAAGGCATGTGTCAATGCAGACCTTTACAAAGACTATCAGGGCAAGTGGGTAAAGAATGCCTATGACCCTCAATTCACTGTAGACGGCAAGTATGATGAGCAGGCTGCACAAGCTGCCGAATCATTGGATATCGAACTCTGCATGATGATGAAAGCCGCCCGCCAGGCATTCAAGATAGAAAAGCATGTACACAATTATCCGCACTGCTGGCGTACGGACAAACCCGTATTGTACTATCCGCTGGATAGCTGGTTTATCCGCAGCACCGCTTGCAAAGAACGTATGATAGAGTTGAACAAGACCATCAACTGGAAGCCGGAAAGCACCGGTACGGGACGTTTTGGCAAGTGGCTGGAAAACCTGAATGACTGGAACCTCAGCCGTTCGCGCTATTGGGGTACTCCGCTGCCCATCTGGCGCACGGAGGACAATAGCGAGGAAAAATGTATCGAGTCTGTAGAAGAGCTCTACAACGAAATAGAGAAATCCGTGGCTGCCGGCCTGATGCAGTCCAACCCTTACAAGGAGAAGGACTTCCAGCCGGGTGTATATACCAAAGAGAATTACGACAAGATAGACTTGCACCGTCCTTACGTGGACGATGTCATCCTTGTTTCCAAAGACGGCAAGCCGATGAAACGCGAGACGGACTTGATTGACGTTTGGTTCGATTCCGGTGCCATGCCTTATGCACAAATACACTATCCGTTCGAGAATAAGGAACTGCTGGATAGCCACCAGGTATATCCTGCCGATTTCATCGCCGAAGGGGTGGATCAGACACGCGGTTGGTTCTTCACGTTGCACGCCATCGCCACGATGGTGTTCGACAGCACCGCCTACAAAGCCGTCATCTCCAATGGTCTGGTGCTCGACAAGAACGGAAACAAGATGTCCAAGCGCTTGGGCAATGCCGTAGACCCCTTCTCGACCATCGAGAAATACGGTTCCGACCCGTTGCGCTGGTACATGATTACCAACTCCTCTCCGTGGGACAACCTCAAGTTCGACGTGGATGGCGTGGAAGAGGTGCGCCGCAAGTTCTTCGGAACACTCTATAACACCTATTCATTCTTCGCCCTCTATGCCAATGTGGACGAATTTGAATACAAGGAAGCCGACGTGCCCATGACGGAACGTCCCGAGATAGACCGCTGGATTCTCTCCGTGCTGAATACGCTGGTGAAGAACGTGGATACCTGCTACAATGAATACGAACCCACAAAGGCGGGACGTCTCATTTCCGAATTCGTGAATGACAACCTCTCCAACTGGTATGTCCGCCTGAACCGCAAACGTTTCTGGGGCGGTGGTATGACGCAGGACAAGCTCTCTGCATTCCAGACACTCTATACATGCCTCGAAACCGTGGCTAAGCTGATGGCACCCATCGCTCCGTTCTATGCTGATATGCTCTATTCCGACCTGACCGAAGTTACCGGACGCGACAACGTCGTTTCCGTACACCTTGCCAAGTTCCCCGAGTATAAGGAGGAAATGATAGACAAGGAACTGGAAGCCCGTATGCAGATGGCGCAAGACGTCACTTCCATGGTATTGGCATTGCGCCGCAAAGCAGATATTAAGGTTCGTCAGCCATTATACACAGCATGGATACCTATCACAAATGAGGATATGGAAAGACGTCTTAACGCAGTAAAGCATTTAATAGAGGCTGAAGTTAATGTTAAATCCTTAACATTAATGAGTAGTAATACTATTGGGATGATTATAAAACGCGTCAAATGTGATTATAAAAAGATGGGGCCCAAGTTTGGCAAACTGATGAAGTCCATAGCTATAGCTGTAGAAGAACTTTCTCAAGAAGAAATATTAAAATTCGAATCAGAAAGGAAATACTCTTTGAAAATAAATGATACAGTTGCTGTTATAGAACTTAGTGATGTGGAAATATTAACAGAAGACGCTCCTGGCATGTTGACAATGACGAATGGTAATCTAACAGTAGGTTTAGATATTGAGATAACGGAAGAACTTCGATTTGAAGGTATTGCTCGTGAATTAGTAAATCGTATCCAAAATATACGTAAATCAAGTGGTCTTGAAATTACTGATAAAATAAAAATAACACTATCTAAAAATCCACAAACAGATAGTGCAGTAATTAATAATAAAGACTATATTTGTAACCAAGTTTTGGGGACTTCTCTAGAACTTAAGGATTTTATTGAAAATGGTACCGAAATAGAGTTTGAAAACTTCAAACTCCATGTGAGCATTGTTAAAGAATAATTAATTAAACATGTAAAGTTATGGCAGAAAAGACAAGATACTCAGATGCAGAATTGGAAGAATTCCGTGCTATCATTTTAGAAAAGTTGGAATTGGCACAACGTGACTATGAACTATTAAAGGCCAGCCTAACAGGTGCAGATGGTAACGATACCGACGATACATCTCCTACTTATAAAGTGTTGGAGGAGGGCGCTAATACTTTGTCTAAGGAAGAAACAACACGTTTAGCACAGCGTCAACTAAAGTTCATCCAAGGATTACAAGCTGCTTTAGTACGTATTGAAAACAAAACATACGGTATTTGTCGTGAAACTGGTAAGTTGATTCCGGCAGAACGCTTACGTGCTGTGCCCCATGCTACCTTAAGCATAGAAGCTAAAAATAACGGCAAGAAATAGAAATGGGTAATTTTTTCACCAAAAGTCGAATTGCGTTACTTGTTATTTTTTCGGTATTAATTATCGACCAGATAATAAAAGTATGGATAAAAACACATATGTATTGGCACGAAAGTATACGTGTCACAGATTGGTTTTATATATACTTTACAGAAAATAATGGTATGGCTTTCGGTATGGAAATATTAGGAAAGCTGTTTTTGACGTCATTTCGTATTGTTGCTGTAACAATCATAGGATGGTTCTTATATAAATTTGTAAAACAAGGTGTTAAAACTGGATTTATAATCTGTATATCACTTATCCTTACTGGAGCATTAGGAAATATAATTGATAGTGTATTTTATGGTGTACTGTTTAATGAAAGTACTCATTCCCAGATAGCCTCTTTTCTACCTGAAGGAGGAGGGTATGCTTCCTTATTTTATGGTAAGGTAGTAGATATGTTTTATTTCCCTATCATTGATACTAACTGGCCCCAGTGGCTACCATTTATCGGTGGACAGCATTTTATTTTCTTTAGTCCGATTTTTAACTTTGCTGATGCAGCAATAAGTTGTGGTATTATCTCACTATTGTTATTCTATAGCAAATATTTGAATGAAGTTTTTCATACTGTAACTCCTAATTTAACGAAAATCGGAAAGAACGGAATAAAAATTGGCATTACTTGTATCGCATTAGGTTGGCTCATTGGTTATATATTTAATGATATCAAGTTATTTGTAGACATGTTAATGCAAGGTTGCATTCTAATTTTGATAGGGATTACTGTATATATTATTGGCAAAATAAAGAAAAATAAGAAATAGTTATATCCTTAACTAATGTTAGAGGAATAAATTATAAATGAAAGGAATAAATCGAATTCAATGGTGTAGCGTAGTCCTTCTGGCGTTCAGTCTGACGGCTTGTAAGGTGAAAAGACCTGAAACCGTCCTTCCGGATGCCAAGATGGAAAACGTGCTTTATGATTATCACATAGCCAAAGCTATGGGTGAAGAAGTGCCGTATAACGAAAGTTATAAGCGGGTGCTATACATTGAATCGGTTTTCAAGAAATATGGCATTACTCAGGCCGATTTTGACTCTTCTATGGTCTGGTTTGCCCGTAACCCGGAAGTACTTACCAAAATCTACGAGAAAGTGAATGTACGGTTGAAAGCCGAGAGAGACGGTATCAACCACTTGATTGCCCTGCGTGACAACAAGCCGAAAGAATCACTTCCCGGAGACAGTATCGACGTGTGGATATGGCAGCATATCTATCAGTTGACGGGTATGCCCCTGGACAACAAGATAACGTTTACGTTGCCATCAGACACCAATTTCCACGACCGTGACACGCTGCGCTGGAGCGTGCGCTTCCGTTTCCACAACGGTGCACCGGACAGCATACATGCTCCGTTGATGGCGATGCAGATTCTTTACGAAAAGAATGACAGTGTCATCAGTGCCATTCGGAAAGTACAAGACACAGGTGTGGAAACGCTCACCTTGTTTACCGATACTTTAGGAGAAATCAAGGAAATACGCGGGTTCATCTATTATCCGCAGCAGGAGACTCCACAGCCTTTGCTGGCAGACCGTATCTCACTGATGCGCTATCACGCCACGGACAGCTTGGTCATTGCCCCAAAGGACAGCCTTCAGCAGGCGACAGACTCCCTTCGCAAAGACAGTATCGGAAAACCTGAGAAATTGAAACCTCTGGAAATTCAGGAGCAGGAAAATACCACGACTCCCAGAACCATACGTCCCCGTCCGAAAGCATGAAACGCTACGCTTCCCATTTTCTGTTTCTTCCCGGGCATGGCTATCTGAAACAATATGTGGTGGAGATAGGTGAAGGACAATGTGTATCACGTATCTTCCCATTGACAGAAGAGGTGGAGAATACGGAATGGCTACCGGGAGTCATAGCTTTGCTTACGGAGGTGGAAACAGACTATCCTCATTTTGATACGTGCTGCAATATACTGACGGCAATCCCTCCGGTTATCGAGGAAGAATTGCCTTATTTGATTCCCTGGTTGTTTTTTCCTTTTGATTTTACTACAATGCAGCCTGGCGCCGGAACTCAGCGCAAACTACTGCTGTGGCAATAGCCACGTTCAATGACTCCGAGGTCTCACGGCTGGCGGGATAATTCGGTATGTATAGTTTGCGGTTGATGAGTGCCTCCACTTCTTTTCCGATGCCATTTCCTTCATTACCCATCACAATCAGCCCATTTTTCGAAAGCGGTTGTCCGTACATATTCTCTCCGTCCAGGAAAGTGCCGTAAACGGGAATATCCTTCAGTGAGCGGATGAACTCGGGTAGGGGAGTATAATGCAGTCTGACGCGTGCGATACCTCCCATCGTGGCCTGCACAGTTTTGGGATTATAGATATCCACCGTGTTGGGCGAACAGAAAATATGCTCTATCCCGAACCAATCAGCAAGGCGGACAATCGTTCCCAGGTTACCGGGGTCTTGCACATCATCCAAAGCCAGACAGAGGGAGTGGCTGATGACGGAAATATCCGTCTCCTCATCCGGCTGCCGGAACACAGCCAGCACTTGTTGGGGAGTTTTCAGCAGGCTGGCACGCGAAAGTTCCTCCTCCGATACTTCCGTGACATCCGTTACGGTGGAGAGAGGGCGGTTCCGGGAAAGCCATTCTGAAGTTGCCAGCAAGAACTGACAAGGAAAATGTCCCAACAAATCCCCTACGAGTTTAGGTCCTTCTGCCAGAAATACCTTGTCGGCCTTCCGGTTCTTTTTCTGCTCCAACGAGTGGATATATTTAATGCGATTTTTACTTAATGCCATAGGACACACATGTTATCATTTGACAAAAATACGTGATTATTTCAATATAATCAAAAACTCTGCACTCTTCCGGCGTTTTTTATTTCGGGAACAAAAAAATACAAGTATATTTGTAGCTGTTTATGCGCAATTAATGACTCGGTATGAATAAAGGTTTCCGCTACGCGATACTTACTACTATCGTACTTTTGTTGGCTTCCTGTTCTTCTACCAAATATGTGCCGGACGGCTCGTATTTGCTGGATGAAGTGCGCATACATACTGATAATAAGGAAGTAAAACCATCCAATCTCTCCATGTACATCCGCCAGAATCCCAATGCGAAGTGGTTCAGCCTGATAAAGACCCAGTTGTATGTCTACAACTGGTCCGGACGGGACTCTACACGCTGGATAAACCGTACATTGAGGAAATTAGGTGATGCCCCGGTCATATACAGTGAGGAGGAAACCAACCGGACCAGGGAAGAAATCACTAAGGCTGTGCAGAATATGGGCTATATGGGCGCCCTGGTGGAACCGGTACGCCAAGTCAAGAAGAAAAAGATGAAGTTGGTCTATAAAGTGACAACCGGCAAGCCCTATAAAGTTCGTACCTTGAAATATGATATCCAGGACAGTAAAATAAAGGAATACATGCGGCAGGATTCCGCAGTAACCTTATTATCCGAAGGCATGTATTTTGATGTCAATGTACTGGATGCAGAACGCCAGCGCATCACAAACAAACTGCTTCAGAATGGATATTACAAGTTCAATAAAGAGTACATATCCTATACTGCGGATACTGTCCGTAATTCTTATCTGGTAGATTTGACACTGCATTTGGCTCCATACAGACAGCATAACGAGGATACGCCGCAGAATCACCGGCAATACACTATCAATAAAGTGAGTTTCATTACCGATTATAATGTGTTGCAGGCATCCACCCAGAACAGCATCGAGGTGAATGATTCATTGCATTACAAAGGCTTTCCCATCTACTACAAAGACAAGCTTTATCTGCGCCCCAAAGTGCTGACCAACAATCTGCGCATCACTCCGGGAACTCTCTATAACGAGCAGAACGTGCAGCGTACCTACTCCAACTACGGACGCCTGCAAGCCCTGAAATATACCAATATCCGTTTTTTTGAAGTGCAACAGAGTGACAGTGCAAAGCTCAACGCCTATGTGATGCTGACCAGAGGCAAGCATCAGTCCGTATCTTTTGAGGTGGAAGGCACAAACTCTGCCGGCGATTTGGGAGCTGCCGCTTCGGTGGCTTTTCAGCACCGCAACATGTTCAAAGGTTCCGAAACATTCATGTTCAAGCTACGTGGGGCATACGAGGCTGTGTCCGGTTTGCAGAGCTCCTTGAATCAAGACTACATAGAATTAGGTGCGGAAGCAACCATCAACTTCCCACGGTTTATGTTTCCCTTTGTATCCAGCGATTTCAAGCGGAGGATAAGGGCTACTACAGAATTCGGATTGCAATATAACTACCAGATGAGACCCGAATTCACGCGCATTGTAGCATCTGCCGGATGGAGCTACAAATGGGGGGTACAACAACAGCGTTCGCAGCATCGCATTGATTTGCTGGACATCAACTATCTGTATATGCCCAGCATAGACCAGACATTCAAAGAGGATTATCTGGAGAAAGACGAGAACTACATCCTCAAATACAATTATGAAGACCGCTTTATTGTCCGCACCGGCTATAGCTATATCTACAACAGTGCCGGAAGAGCATTGATGAATAACTCCGGTATCGGAAATTCCTATACCATCCGCCTCAATTTTGAATCGGCGGGTAACTTGTTGTATGCTGTGGCAAAGCTCGGAGGAATGAAGAAGAATGCATCGGGGGAATACACCTTGTTGAACATTCCTTTTGCCCAATACCTGAAAGGCGATTTTGACTTTGCCAAGAATCTGGTCATTGACAACCGCAATTCATTGGCATTTCATTTTGGTGCCGGTATTGCCATTCCATACGGCAATGCAACAATGCTTCCATTTGAGAAGCGCTACTTCTCCGGCGGCGCCAACAGTGTGCGCGGATGGTCTGTACGTGATTTGGGGCCCGGTTCTTTCCCCGGCGATAATAACTTCATGAACCAGTCGGGAGACATCAAGCTGGATGCCAGCATTGAATACCGCACACGGTTGTTCTGGAAATTCAGAGGAGCCCTCTTTGTAGATGCCGGGAATATCTGGACAATACGGGATTATAAAGACCAGCCGGGAGGTCAGTTTAAATTTGACAAGTTCTATAAGCAGATTGCCGTGGCATATGGTTTGGGATTGCGTCTTGACCTGGATTTCTTTGTATTGCGTTTCGACGGAGGTATGAAGGCCATCAATCCGGCTTATGAAAAGAAAAAAGACCGTTATCCCATTATTCATCCTAAATTCAGCCGCGATTTTGCTTTCCACTTTGCTGTGGGATATCCGTTCTAATGAAAGTTGAAAATGGAAAGTGAGAAATGCTTATTGGGCATCTATGTACCAGCCACTTTCCATTTTCAATTTTCCATTAATTAAAAGCGTAGTACGTGCCAATCATCGTCGCCTGACGTGCTGCTGCCACACCTTGGGCATCCAGCGTCACTGTCATTTCCTCACCGTTCGGAAGGGTCATTTGTGCAGTGCCGTCATTGTTCATTTGCAGCAATTCTGTGCTGACACCATCGGCAACAACATTCCAAGTATTCAACTCTTTGTTGTAAATGAGTTCCATAGAAGCAGTCTCACCTTCTTTGGTGATAGAATAGCCGTTTTCAAGTGTCTCTACCAGGTAGTCACCGTTTTCGCCTTTCACTTTCTTTACATCACCAATGCTGGCCATAGGGTTTGAACCACTCCAGAATTCGATGGAGTTGATGACCAATGCATCGGCCAGATAGCAAACGCCATATACCGGGATAATATTGAATGCCAGATAAACCAGTTCGTTTACAAACTTGGTACCAATACCTTGATTCCAGCTGACCAGTTTACTATGCAGTCCAAAAGAACCGATACAAGAACTGAAAAGAAACGAGCCGCAAATCATTACGGTCGCAGCCATCTTCAAATTGAACTTTTTCATAATCACTCTTTTTTATTTTACTGTGTTTAATTAGCTTTATAGCTCATCGAGTTATTTTAAGCATCCGCAAATATAGGATTTTTTACGAAAATACATCCTATTTGAGCTTAAAATCTGTTTTCAGTAAAACGGAAGTGTCTATTTACGAGCCTTTTGGAAAAGAGCTTTTCTTATCCAGCGGTCAACGGCAAACTTGCCCGGACCTATGATATACATCAATATGAACACTACCAGATATACAAAAGCCAACTCTTTCGTGGCAAACGGGTCATTACCATGAATTACAAAAAAGGCAACAGCCATTGTAAACACCATTGGTATCATAGCCAAACGATAGAGAAAACCTATAATGAATGCCATGGAACATGCCAATTCACCAAAGATAGCCAGTCCTAAAGACAGCGGACTGCCTACACCCAGCGGGTCAGGGAAAACGGCCGACAGCTCTTGAAAGTTAGTCCACTTCTGGATACCGTGGTTCATTAATAATATACCGAATACAATTCTTGCAATCAATAGCATAGCAGATGTTGCCGTTCCGTCCGGTTTGACAGGAAATAAAAGTCGTTTTAACATATTCATTCGTTTTTAAGTTCGTATATGAACTATAACAAATATTACTCAATAAAAGTTTACTCCCGTTTCAACGGTTTGATGATAATCCGTAAAGACGGGTCATAGGTAAAGTAACTCCACATCCAGTCTACGAAGATGAAAAGACGGTTCTTTACACCCACAATACTCATCAAATGGATGAATAGCCACACAGCCCATGCCGGAAAACCGCCAAAACGCAGTTTCTTAAGCTCGACTACGGCATGATTGCGGCCAATGGTCGCCATGGAGCCTTTGTTTTGATATATAAACGGCTGCAACGGCAGGCCTGTTTCTGCACGCTGCAAGTTCCTTATCAAGTTGCGGGCCTGCTGGATGGCTGGTTGCACCACTTGCGGGTGTCCTTTGGGATACTCCTCAGAAATCATAAGGGCCGTATCCCCGATAGCGAAAATATTGGGATATTGAGAAAGACGGTTATAAGTGTCCACCTTCAAGCGGTTTCCCGGTCCATAGGCATCGGCAGGCAATCCTTGAAGGCTGTTTGCCTTGACACCGGCCACCCAGAATACATTTTTGGTATCGATGGCAGTCCCGTCATTCAATGCCAATTGATAATTCTCGTATCCCATCACCCGTTGATTCAATTTGATTTCCACATCACGCTTCTTCAGATAATCGGCCACTTCTTTGGAAGACTCTTCTGAAAAAGCAGACAAGAGCCGGGAAGAGCCATCCAACAAGATGATACGCATCTCATTGATATTCAAGTCCGGATAGTCTTGAGGAAGGACAAACTTCCTCATCTCGGCCAAAGCACCAGCCAACTCTATTCCCGTAGCTCCACCGCCTACAATGGCAAAGGTCATCAGACGCCTGCGCTCTTCTTTATTACCGGTGTTCTGGGCTTGTTCAAAACTATCCAATATCTGGTTTCGGTTGAACAAGGCTTCCGAAGTATTCTTTAGTGCCATGGTCTGTTTCTCCAGCCCGTCGTTTCCAAAATAATTTGTGTTGCAGCCGGTGGCAATGACCAAATAGTCGTATGCCAGCGTGCCGATGGAAGTCTCCAGCAGATTGTGTTCCGGGAAGACTTGCTGTGCTTCACAAATACGTATATGGAAATGCTCTCTTTTTTTGAAGATTTTTCGGTATGGGAATGATATGGCACTCGGTTCAATACCTGCTGTGGCCACTTGATAGAGTAACGGTTGGAAGATGTGATGGTTATTCTTATCCAGTAAAACTATCTGAAACTTGTTGCTTTTCAATTTTCGTGCCAGCTTTAATCCGCCAAAGCCGCCGCCTACGATTACCAGTCGTTTCTGTCCCTCTTTATCGGGAATGTCCATTGCTGTTTTCATAATTCAATATCATGTTGTTCTTTGTAATATTAAAATAACAGTATAAATCGAGGAAAGTTCTATAAATGATGTAGTTAAAAAGAGTAAACCCCACATGCAATGTAGAAATGAACATTAAAAGAGAAAAATTGGAAACAAAAAGAACAGTAACATTGTTGTAATGAAGAACATAAAAACTAACTTTGCCACGGAAGTTTTCTACAAGTAAATGGACACTAAATTGACAAAATGGATATTACCAATATTGATGCTGATTACAGAAACGGCTGTTCATGCACAAACACACCTTGCAGAAGCAAAAAACTCTGTGGACTCAATTTCTACGTATCCGATAGACTCGCTTCCCAAGAAACGCAGTTTTTTCGGAAAAATTTTGAATTACTTCAACGATGCCAACAAAGAAAAGAAAAACAAGAAATTTGATTTCAGCATTATAGGCGGGCCTCATTATTCCAGTGACACCAAATTTGGAATCGGACTGGTGGCGGCAGGACTCTACCGTACCGACCGGAACGATAGTATTCTCCCTCCGTCCAATGTCTCTCTGTATGGGGATGTCTCCACAGTGGGATTCTATTTGCTGGGAGTACGTGGAAACCATCTGTTTCCCCAAGACAAATACCGGTTGAACTACAATCTGTATTTCTATTCTTTCCCAAGCCTTTACTGGGGACAAGGATATGACAATGGAGCCAATGATGACAATGAGAGTGAATACGATCGCTTTCAGGCGCAGGTTAAGGTGGACTTCATGTTCCGGATGGCACGTAACTTTTATATCGGTCCGATGACAGCATTTGATTACGTGTATGGACATGACTTTGAAAAACCGGAATTATGGAAAGGAATGAAAGCGCGTAGCACCAACGTGAGCTTGGGGTTTTCCTTGTTGTATGATTCACGCGATTTTCTGACAAATGCCTATAAAGGATATTACCTACGGATAGACCAGCGCTTCAGTCCGGCCTTTTTGGGAAATAAATATGCATTCAGCAATACGGAACTGACGACCAGCTATTACCAGTCCGTGTGGAAGGGTGGGGTGTTGGCAGGCCAGTTCCATACTCTGCTGAACTACGGAAATCCGCCCTGGGGACTGATGGCAACATTGGGAAGTTCCTATTCTATGCGTGGCTATTATGAGGGGCGCTACCGTGACAAGTGTGCAATGGATGCCCAGCTGGAACTACGCCAACATGTATGGAAGCGAAATGGAGTTGCCGTATGGGTAGGGGCGGGAACCATATTCCCGAATTTCTCGGAATTGGAGGCCAGGCATATTCTTCCTAATTATGGTTTCGGCTACCGCTGGGAGTTCAAAAAGAGAGTAAACGTACGTTTGGATTTAGGTTTTGGCAAACACCAGACCGGATTTATATTCAATATCAATGAAGCTTTTTAGAGACATAAAAAAATGGTTCGACAATCAGGAACATTTGTTCTATCTGTTTCTGGTCATTCTGATAGTGCCCAATGTAGTGCTATGCTTTACAGAACCCATATCATGGACGGCAAAGATATGTAATATCCTGCTACCCCTTTCTATATATTATGCTGTAATGGCTTGGTCGAGAAACTGTGGCAGGACATTCTGGCTGCTATTTCCGTTCATCTTCTTCGGAGCCTTCCAGCTTGTATTGCTGTATCTTTTCGGTCAGTCCATTATCGCAGTGGATATGTTTCTGAATCTGGTGACAACCAATTCGAGCGAGGCGCTGGAACTGCTGGACAATCTGATACCTGCCATCGTTATTGTGGTAGTGCTCTATATACCTGCATTAATTCTGGCAACCATATCCATTGTACACAAACGCAGACTGTCCGAAGCATTCATCCGGCAAGCTCGCCGTCGCACTCTGTATGTGTTGTCTGCCGGAATATTATCCTTAGGCACTGCTTATTTGACAGATAACCGGTATGAGCCGAAATCCGAACTGTATCCTGCCAACGTATGCTACAACATAGCACTTGCTTTTCAACGGACGGCCCAGACGCGGAATTATCACAAGACCTCTAAAGATTTTACCTTTCATGCTAGAAGTACTCATCAGGCTGATGAAAGGGAAGTATATGTAATGGTGGTGGGAGAAACCTCACGGGCATGCAACTGGGCTTTGTACGGCTACGAACGGGAGACTAACCCGGGACTGTCGGGCATTGGCGGACTGACAGCTTTCAGCCATGTGCTGACAGAATCAAACACTACCCACAAGAGTGTTCCGATGTTGCTGTCGCCGGTCAGTGCTTCCAGTTTTGATTCCATCTATTATCAGAAAGGGATTATCACAGCATTCAAGGAAGCCGGTTACCAGACCGCCTTTTTCTCGAACCAGCGTTATAACCACTCATTTATAGACTTCTTCGGCAAAGAAGCCGACACGTATGATTTCATTAAAGAAGATGTGGGGGATTCCAATTACAACCCCTCTGATAACGAACTGTTGAAACTGGTAGCAAAAGAACTGGGCAAAGGAGTTTCCAGGCAATTTATAGTTCTCCACACTTACGGTTCTCATTTCAATTATAAAGAGCGCTATCCGGCAGAGCAGGCTTTCTTCCTGCCGGACATGCCCGTTGATGCGGAAGTGAAATACAAAGACAACCTGATTAATGCCTATGACAATTCTATCCGCTACACGGATAATTTTCTGGTTCGTCTGATAGATATGCTTCAAGAACAACATGTCAATTCTGCCCTGATATACACTTCAGACCATGGAGAAGATATTTTCGATGACAACCGGCATCTCTTTCTGCATGCCTCACCGGTACCTTCCTATTATCAGATACATGTGCCATTCTTTATTTGGATGTCCGACAACTACCGGCAGAGATACCCATCGTTATTGGAGGCCGCACAAGCCAATAGGCAGAAGAATGTATCTTCCAGTGCCTCATTCTTCCAGACAATGCTGGAAATAGGTGGAGTGGAGACCCCATACCGGAATGACTCTTTATCTGTCACCAGCGCTCTGTTTATCGAAAGACCCAGAGTCTATCTGAACGACCACAATGAAGCCCGCACACTGGATGATGTCGGTATGCTCAAGGAAGACTTCAAGATGCTGGAAGAGAAAGGCATCAGGTAATCAGGGAAAGAGAGCAGGCTGTTGCTATTTTGCCCTGATTCTTGATATAAAATTCTGAATCACCGGATACATCTCCTCTACCGTATTCAGCTCCATGCAAGCCGTCTCCAACGGGCACCAGCCGGTCTTGTCACGGTTAATGATATGGGGAACCTCTTGGGCAAAAGTCGTTTCAATTCCTGCTTCGCACAGCAATGCCAGCGCAGGAGTGCTGATTATATCGGCATAGACCGTTTTAAAGCCTCCCAGTACCATCAAAGCAGCGGCACCTTTCCCTATAACCTTATCGGCAATGGCAGCCCCCTTCATAAATGCAGAATCTGCCTGGTACAAATCATACAAATCCGCTACTCCCCGTTGGGTGAAAGTACGGACTTCCTCCCGGTTCTTCATAACACAAGAGTATCCTCCCTTGTGCAGTATGTCAATGATACTCTCCATTTTATAAAGTCTCTTGTTTCAACTGTTCTACAAATTTGTCAATACGATGCAGTTCTTTGGGAATATCAATCGTTTGCGGGCAATGCGGAGAACACTGGTTGCACCCGGTACAATGGTCGGCCTGCCTCAGTTTGGGTACACTTCGGTCATATCCTACGAGAAAAGCACGGCGTGCTTTCCGATAATTCTCATCCTGGCTGCTTTCCGGCACATTTCCTTCATTGACACATTTATTGTAATGTATCAAGATGGCAGGAATGTCAATTCCATACGGGCAAGGCATGCAGTACTTGCAGTCGTTGCAAGGTATGGTGGGGTACTCCATCATCAAATCTGCCGTATCATACAGATACTGAGTTTCCTCTTCTGTGAGTGGTACCAATGGAGAGTAAGTACGGATGTTATCCTGCAAATGTTCCATATAAGTCATGCCGCTCAGCACTGTCAGTACATCCTGGGGAGAACCGGCATAACGGAATGCCCAAGACGCCACACTGCGTTCGGGTTCGCGCTGCTTCAGCCGTGCCACAATATGGTCGGGGACATTGGAGAGCCGCCCACCCAGCAGAGGCTCCATAATGACAGCAGGGATCTTACGCTTGGCCAGCTCGTCATACAGATACTCTGCCTTGAAGTTGCTGCCCGAAGCATGTTTCCAGTCCACATAATTCAACTGTATTTGTACAAAGTCCCAATGAACTTCACCACGGTCATGCATCTGCAAGGCATAGTCATAGACTTCGATATCTCCGTGGAACGACCATCCCAAACGGCGGATGCGTCCTGCTTCACGCTCCTTGACAAGAAAATCAATCATACCGTTGTCTATGTAGCGTTTGCGGAATTGCTCCATGCCACCGCCACCAATCATGTGTAGCAGATAGTAGTCTATATAGTCCACCTGCATATCCTCGAACGACTTACGGTACATGGCGATGGAACCCTCGCGAGTCCAGGTATCAGGATGAAAATTGGATAGTTTGGTGGCAAGATAGAACGATTCGCGTGGATGGCGTTTCAGAGCTATTCCCGTAGACTTCTCACTCCATCCTTGTACATACATCGGAGACGTATCGAAATAATTCACGCCATGGGCAATGGCATAATCCACCAGTTCGTTTACAGCATCCTGGTCTATCATTTCCCCTTTTCCATCCGGAGCAGGAACGGTAGGCCAGCGCATACAGCCGTATCCTAAAATAGAAACTTTGTCACTCCCCAAACCAGGAAAACTACGATAGGTCATTTTATCCGTCGGAATGGGGCCCAATACTTTACTGCCTTCACTGCTTCCTTCCTTAGAACCACATCCATAGAGGGCAGCAGTAGATGTGGCGGTTGTAATTCCCACTATCTTCAAGAAATCACGACGGTTCATATTGTTTTTATGATGTTCTTCCATACTTATAGAAATTCTACTTTGTTATATAATTCGATGTCTTTCATGTCCTTCCACATAGATGGCACTGAACGGACGGGCCGGACAAAGATTCTCACATGCCCCGCAGCCGATACAACGCTCCACATTGATTACCGGAATCTTTGGAGAATCCTTGTCTTCAGGTATACTCGGCACCATTTGTATGGCTCCCGTCGGACAATGGCGTGCACAGTTGCCACACTGCACACCATCCGTCAGTGGTATGCAATTTTTCTTTACCCACACGGCATGCCCTATCTGAACGGATGATTTATCAGCTTTGGTTATCGGACGGATAGCCCCTGCAGGACATACCTCCGAACATTTTGTACATTCCGGTCTACAATAGCCGCGTTCGTATGACATTTCCGGTTGCATCAATTTCCTTAAGTCTGCAGAAGGACGAAGAACCTGATTGGGACATGCCGACACACAGAGCTGGCAGGCCGTGCAGTGTTGCGCCATATTGCGGGCACTCAATGAGCCGGGAGGAGTGAGGGGAGTGCTTCGCTCAGGAATCTTCTTATCTTCAATGGCTGCCAGTCCTCCGTCTACTTTCTTTTCCTGCGCTTTTAAAACAGAAGTGGCTGCAACCAGAGCCGTTGCTGTGAAAAAACTGCGGCGGGTTTCGTTTATCTGTTCCGAATCTGCCTTGCCCGCAGCAGGTTTACCGAAAGGATGATACTTGTAGGAAATGGCTCCATGCTTGCACTTCTCAATGCAGTTCATGCAAACCACACACCGGCTTGCATCAATCTGATGCTCCTTAAAGTTGATGCAGGCTGCCTTGCAGTTGCGTGAACAAAGACTGCATTGGTTGCACTTTTCCGAATCTATTGTGATGCGGAAAAGCGAATAACGTGAAAGGAAGCCCAAGACCGTTCCTACCGGGCAAATCGTATTACAATAGGTTCGTCCGTTGCGTCCGGCCAGAACAACAAGCACAGCCAAAGTAGCGGCAGCAATAATAAAAGTCGGCAGGCTCTTCAACCATACATCCGTTTCATAAAAGGCATAACTGTCTGCCCGTTCAGCCAGATAAGCAAGCAGATTGTTGCCCCATTGCCATATAGGTTGAAAAAGATTATTGGCAATACGTCCGTATGCACTATAGGGTGCAAGTAGAGCAGCCAATGAACCAATTCCGGCAATCAAAGCAATGATAAACACACCCAATACGCCATAGCGCAGCCAAGATAAGGCCGGAGAATAAGAGTAAGGAAGCTTCCTGCGTTTTTTAGGTTGCCGGCCCAGCCATGCCAGTATATCCTGAAATACCCCTAAGGGGCAAATCACAGAACAATAGATACGCCCGCATACCAAAGTGAGAATTACAAGAAACAATATCACTCCCACATTCAGCGCCAATACAGCCGGCAAAAACTGGATTTTGGCTAACCAGCCGAACCACCCATGCAACGTTCCCGTAAAATCAAGGAACAGCAAGGTGATGAGTGCAAAACAAATCATTGCAAAAGTCAGTCTAATCTTCCGTAACATGATAATCCTTTATTTTGAGTTCCTAAACATTCTATATCAGCGATATGAGTACAAAACAACTGCCGAAATAGTGAAATTTTCTTTATGCAAAAATAAAGAAAAAAAGAAAGATATCATCATTCAATGGAATTAAAAACGAAAGAAATAAACGGTGCAGAATGCCTTTACTATAATCCAAGCGGTCTACAGAAAGAATCAACTTATGATTTCCGAAAAATTTCCGTGTACGGTCTATCGCCCGCCGTACTTCCGGTCTGGAAGAAGCATTGTGATACAGTCCGTAGTTGATTCCCATAGGAAGAGCATCGGTCTCAACTACTCTATTCCCGAGTTGTGCTTCGTCCAGTTTAAAGTCAATACGCAGTACCCGTTTGACAGCACTGATAAAATGCCGCATATAGTCATAAGTATGGAAAGCTATAAAGTCAGCATCCAATAATCCTTTCAGGATTTCTGCACGTTCCGGTAATATCCGGAAAAGTTCATAGGAAGGGAAAGGGATATGATGGAAATATCCGATATTCAAATTCGGGTAAACCTTCCGAAGCATTCCGGGAAGCAGCATTGGCTGATAGTCTTGAATCCACACCTTGTCACCTGGATGTATCACGCGGCAAATGGCATCGCAGAACAACTGGTTCACTTCCTGATACGATTGCCAGAAAGAGTTCCGATATAGCGTATAAACAAAAAAGTAGTGACATAATGGCCAAATAGTACTATTACTATAGCCTTCATAATAATTCTTTATCTGTGTTTCGGACAAGAATACTGGGTGAAAATTTATTCCTTCCAATCTAGAAGTGATTTCCTTTTTACTTTCTTCGTTGTCAACGCATATTCCAGGCCATCCAATCCAATGTTTTTCGTAGGAAATCTGAAGTGAGTCCAAACCGGTAGCCAGTCCACCTTCACTTCATGAAAACACGAACGTTTCATCCTCTTTGGTAACCTTAACGGGTAATCTGTTTGATATAATATAAAATTTCATGTATGAGTTAACACAAGAAATATGCCAACTCATACAATATTTTATTTATTGCTTATAATCAGGATTTTAGAAAAAGATAAAGAGAAAAACAAACATTCAAAAAATGAAAAAGAATGTTCCATTTCGATATGGTCCTACTATTACCAATTATCACTGGAAATGTCTTTCTTCACCAATGCTTCAATTCTTTGCTTATAGCAATTTATCCCTTCTGCTATATTTTTACTAGCTTCCGAGGTCCCCATTCCATAGACTATAAGAGGAGTTTGCCATACCATTCCGGCATGTACAGCACTTGCTTGATAAGGTCTTAACAACTCATCCACCGTAAAACGATTTCTTCCTCCGCTTCTATAAGCATCATGTTCAGAGCCGGCAGTAGTGACCACCATCAATGTCTTACCAGCCACAGCAGGAGTTTTTGCCAGATAAGTAAATACTTCATCCAACCATCTCTTCAATAAAGAAGGAGCCGACATCCAATAGAACGGAAACTGAAATACAAGCGCAGATGCATGCGATATGATAGTGCTCCATATCTCTGCATTAAAAGCATCTTCCACACGCATCTCATATAAATTGTATATGGCCACCTCTCCCATGTCACTAATAGCATCCATCAATGCCTTGTTAGCTCGCGACTCTTTTATATTGGGATGTGTCAGAAGAACCACTACTTGCTTTGAATCTTTATCCATATTGTTTTTCTTTTAGTTTAAAATCATTGATGTGTGTACAAATATACAAAATATAGATATACGAGTAGAAGGAAATAAAAGTTTTCTTCCTACTTTCATTTTCTGACATATATTTTCGAATGTGACGGAAGAGGCGGCAAGCGGGTGAGGGCAAAGGCATAAAAACAAACTTCTGAAGAATTTATTATGCGGACTAACGAAAAATAATGTATCATCCTCATATATATTTACTAGTGATTCCGTATGAGGAGCTTATACCCATCAAAGCATGTTCTTGTTAAGACAAATTAAAAAAGGAACAACAGTCATTGTTCCTTTTTTAAGTACACCCTCAGGGATTCGAACCCTGGACCCACTGATTAAGAGTCAGTTGCTCTACCAACTGAGCTAAGAGTGCATTCCTTATTTCTTGTTTGCGGGTGCAAAAGTAGTCCTTTTATTTTATTCGTGCAAACAAAACGGGGTGTTTTTTGCGATGGAATGGGATTTTTTTATTCAAACTCGTATAAATCAGAAGGAGTAGTACGCTTCAAAGCACACAACTGTACATCCTTTCCTACGATAATTCCTTTTTCCCTTAATTTCCATTCCACTGTTTTATATGCCAATTCAGGATGATTGTTGTCCTTGCTCAAATGGCAAAGCCAAATATACTGTAAATGTTCCGTCATATTTTCCGAAAGAAATTCAGCAGTAGCAATATTACTCATGTGTCCGGTGCGGCTGGTAATCCGTTCTTTCAGGTATTGGGGGTAGGTACCCATGCGTAACATTTCCTCATCGTAGTTGGCTTCCAATATCAGATAATTTGCCTTTCTGATATATTCTGCGGCCGTAGGAGTAATTTCACCAAGGTCTGTAAGAAAAGCAAACACTTTTCCGTCTATCTCAATACAATAGCCCACATTGTCCGTGCCGTCATGAGGTACCTCAAAAGATTCGATATGAAAATCTTCCAACTGCATGGGTTGCTGCTTTTCCAGGTAACGGACAGACGAATATAACTTTTCTGTCATGCAATAGCTCCGGTTGATACCCTCATGAATCCGGGCAGTTGTATAAATAGGAATATTCTGTTTCTCACCCAATCCACCTACCGCTTTAATATGATCTGCATGATCGTGCGTAACAAATACCGCACGTATCATTTCCATGCTGATACCTGCTTCCTTCAGTCCTTTTTTTATCGTCCGTACTGCAATGCCGGCGTCGATGAGTATTCCATATTTTTCTGTGCCTATATAATAGCAGTTGCCGCTACTTCCACTGGCAAGGCTTATAAATTTTACTTTCATCCTAATCTCCTTAATTACAAAAAAGCCGTCGCTTTAAAAAAAAGTGACGGCAAATATACAAAAAGTATGCAATATATAAACCTTATGCCTTCTTCTTTTTGTCGATGAATTCGGTAGTTTTGGCAAAAACGAATAATGCTATTGCCGCAACCAATCCTATAGCAGCGAAATAATACCAGATATAATGTGCATTGACACTGGCTGCTTCCCACGCTTCGCGGGTTTCAAACAAGACTGGATCAGGACAATATTTTGTCAGAAGCACCCCCGCAATACCGAATCCGAAAATAGAAGAGAGGAATGAATGAAGATGGCTGAAACCGAGGTACATACCTTCTTCGCCCTTGGGGGCCTGCAAAGAGAAGTATTCCAGATAACGCGGTGAGATAAAACATTCTGCCAAAGCTTGCACAACAATACCAAGCACCATCATCAAAGTAATATTGCTCATGCCGGAAATAATATCGTTACCCAGCAAATTACCGCATGCCATCAGCAATGCCGATACCGGAATAAGAAACATGCCTATATTCATAGAAGTAATAGCTGTGCGCTTTGCCATCCACCGGGTGATAAAACTTACGCAGCAAACCACTACAAACGGGTTTACATTGGCTATCCACCCCGGTTTGGCTGTTTCACCCGCCATGCGGATGACATATTTGGGCATAGTTGCATAGAGTTGTTGCTGTACCATCCAAAAGCCGGTTACGATGAGGATAAGAATCAACAAACGCCAATTAGTGATAATACGTAGAAAACCTTGTCCAATTTCACGCATGCTTTTCCCTTCACCTGCTGTATGTGCCGATTTATACAATAAAATGACAGCCAATAATGCCAGCACCGTCATGGCAGCCGAGAAGTAATTGATATAAATATAAGCCTGCTCACCGATAACATTCCGTAGAGGATCGACCACCGTTTTTCCGGTAAAAGCTCCTATATTCACCATCATATAGAAGATGGAATAGCCGCGAGCACGGGTAGCCTCTGTTGTTTCCTTAGCCACCGATCCCGATATGATAGACTTGATGAACGAACCTCCTACCATGATAACAAACAACACGGGGACAATTATCCAGCGGTCATTACTATCCGGCAATCCTGAAAAACGGGTTGTCTCGCCATACTCCACCAGACCGGCTGCTTCCAGTAGGGTGGGAAGCAATCCCAAACCCAAATACCCGATGGAAAGCAGTGAGAAAGCAATAATCATCGACTTTCGGAAACCTATCTTATCGGCATATGCGCCCGTAAAGATAGGCAACAAATAGAGCCCTCCCGAAAACAGACCGGAAATCATGCTTGACTCAAAATCATTGAAACCTAAAATATTGGAAAGATAAATGGTAAGAACAATAAATACGGCATAATATGCCATGCGTTCGAACAGTTCTACTGTACTGCTTACCCAGAAAGCTCTGCTGAAGCCTTTGGAAGCGGGTTGGGGTGATGTCATCATCCTTTTGTACGATTAAAATTTATGTATTAAATGAAAAAATAAGTGCAAAAATAGGAAATTAATATCGTGTTTGCAAGATATTAATTTTCTGCAAACACAATATTAATAAGTTGCAGACAAGATATTAACTTCCCATTTATCACTATTTATCTTTTCATTTATATAGAATACTCCGTATCTTTGGACGCTTTTATAAAACGACCATTCATGAAAGATAAAATCGAATTTATAGCTTTTGACGCTGATGACACACTGTGGGAAAGCGAACTTTATATTCAAGAGTTCGAGCACAAATTCTGTAACCTTTTAAGGCAATATCTGCCTGCTTCATCCATATCACAAAGGTTTTTTGAAACAGAAATGAAGAATCTGCATATGTATGGCTATGGGCTGAAGAGCATAATGCTCAGTATGACTGAAACCATCTGCAAAGTGACAGACGGAAACGGGAATATGCATCTTATAGAAGAAGTAATAGGATGGGGACAAGAGCTTCTGCAGAAACCGGTTACACTACTGGAAGGCGTGAAGGAGACCATATCGTCACTTCATGGGAAATATAAATTGGTGTTGGCCACTAAGGGGGACTTGTTCGACCAGAAAAGAAAAATAGAAGCTTCCGGACTGCGAGAATATTTCCATCATATCGAAATTATGAGTGACAAGAAAATCGATGATTACCAGAGGCTGATTGATACATTGGGCTGTCCGCCTGAAAAACTCCTGATGATAGGTAATTCTGTAAAATCAGACATACTTCCGGTATTGGAACTTGGGGGATACGCTGCCCATGTACCATACCACGTGACTTGGGCATACGAGCAACATGAAGGGGAAATACGACATCCCAATTTTATACGATTGGATAGTATCAAAGAAATATTAGATAAGCTATAAGTTATGGGTGAAACTGCATAACTTATAGCTTACTATTGCTTTTTAGAATTGGAAGAAATTCTTAGCGTTATAATAGCTGATATCTTCAATCATCTGGTTTACGCGTTCCATCTCGGAAATAGGAATTTCACCATTTTCTACATCACGGCCTACAAGATTACACAATGTACGGCGGAAATATTCATGGCGCGGATAGGAGAGGAAGGAACGGGAATCGGTCAGCATACCAACAAATCGGCTCAATAAGCCCAGTACAGAAAGGGCATTCATCTGCTTTTCCATACCATCCTTCTGGTCAAGGAACCACCAACCGGAACCGAATTGAATCTTACCGGCAACCGTACCATCCTGGAAGTTACCCAGCATAGTAGCAATGACTTCGTTGGCGCATGGATTCAAATTATAAAGAATAGTCTTGGTCAGCTTACCATTGGAGTTTAAGCGGTCGAGAAATTTAGCCATAGCTTTTGCTGTAGTAAATTCGCCAATGGAATCAAAACCGGTATCAGGACCTAACAGTTTGAACATCTTACTATTGTTGTTGCGAATAGCACCATAATGGAACTGTTGTGTCCAACCTTTCTCCCAATCCATTTCGCCGAACACAACCAGCATGGCCGACTTGAATTTCAGAATTTCCTCCTTCGTCAATCCAGTACCGCCATATACCTTGTTAAAGATAGCCTTAACTTCCGCTCCTGTATAATCCTCGGCATAGAATTCTTCAATTCCGTGGTCAGACAGTTTACATCCTTGTTCCGCGAAAAAATCGTGACGCTTACGCAAGGCAGCAACCATATCGTCAAAGCAGGAAATAGCCACATCGCTCACTTCGGCCAACTTTTCTACATATGCGCGAAAATCGGCAGGAACTTCCACCGCCATTGCCTTATCCGGACGCCAAGTAGGCAACATCTTGATTTCAAAGCCGCTCTCACGTGTCTTGATATGGTATTCCAAGGAATCAATAGGATCATCTGTAGTACAAACCACTTCCACATGATAACGGCGCATCATGCCACGGGCGGAATATTCAGGCTGTTTCAACTTCTCATTACATTCATCATAAATTTCACGGGCCGTATGAGGATTGAGAATTTTATCGATTCCAAAAGCGGTCTTCAATTCAAGGTGGGTCCAGTGATACAACGGATTACGGAAAGTATAAGGTACCGTTTCGGCCCACTTCTCAAACTTTTCCCAATCTGTAGTATCCTTACCGGTACAGAAACGTTCGTCCACACCATTGGTACGCATGGCACGCCACTTGTAGTGGTCACCTCCCAACCAAATCTCAGTCAGTGACTTAAATTGATAGTCTTCCGCCACCATTTGAGGAATCAAGTGACAATGATAGTCGATAATCGGCATTTTAGCCGCATGCTCGTGGTACAACTTCTGTGATGTTTCCGTTTGCAACAGAAAATTTCCGTCCATAAAGTTTTTCATCTTCTTGTGTTTTAAGTATCTAAAAATATTACTTTCTATTTATTACACCTATATAGTATTGATTGTAAAGCTAATAGGTCGTATAATTGTTTTTAGTTTTATTAACCGTTATCGAACACAAAAGTAGAAATTTTACTTGGAGAAACAAAATAATTCGTATCTTTGCGGCGAATATTTATAATATTTAAGCTTCAGACGTCTCACCTTTACTGCCTTAGGCAGCATACCTCAAGATGAAAAACAAGAACTATACCATTAAAGACATAGCACGCATGTCCGGCGTCTCTGCCGGCACTGTAGACCGCGTACTGCACAACCGCGGAGACGTATCCGTTTCCAGTAGGGAAAAAGTCCAGAAAGTACTCGACGAGATAGATTATCATCCCAATATGTTTGCCATCGGGCTGGCGGCTAAAAAGCGCTATCATATTGTCTGCATTATACCTTATTATATAGAACATGATTATTGGCATGCTGTAGCAGCGGGAATTGACCGTGCCGCACAAGAATTACGGCCGTTCAATGTTGGGGTTAGCTATCTGTACTATCGGCATGCGGACAAATCCTCCTATAAAGAAGCATGTGCTGTGCTCCGGGAGGAAAATGCCGACGCCGTACTTGTTGCCCCGAATTTCCGAGAGGAGACCATAAAACTCACTACTTATTTGGAGGAAGCGGATATTCCCTATGCATTCATAGACTTCAATATTGAACAGACGCATGCCTTGTGTTATATCGGACAAGATTCCAAAACCAGCGGATACATTGCTGCCAAGATTCTGATGCGTAGCTATGAAAAAGGGCAGGAGCTTGTGTTATTCCTGAGCAATCAGAAAAACAATCCGGCAGAAATCCAGATGCAACGCCGCCTCGAGGGGTTCATGCAATACCTTTCCGAGGAACATAAGGATTTGACTATCCATGACATTGTGTTGCACAAGGAAGATACTGATGGCAACAGACGGATATTGGATGCTTTTTTTAAAGAACATCCCCAAGCCGTACTGGGAGCTGTTTTTAATTCCCGTGTTTATCAAGTGGCAAGTTATCTGCACGAAAAGGGGTGGAAGCTGGCAGGACTTGTGGGATATGACCTTTTACACAAAAATACAGAGCTCCTGAAAACCGGTGAAGTAACCTTTCTCATCGGTCAACGTCCAGGCCTGCAAGGCTATTGTGGCGTAAAGACTTTATGCAACCACGTGGTATTTAAAAGACCGGTCACTGCAGTGAAATACATGCCCATCGACATATTGATGAAGGAAAACATAGACTTTTACTTTGAGTTTGAATAATTAAAAAATTACATATCAACCATTTAAATCATTTTTTAAATGAAAGCATTAAACAAAGAAACTGCTCCCAAAGCACAACGCCCGGAACGCATTATCCAGTTTGGCGAAGGTAATTTCCTTCGCGCATTTGTGGATTGGATTATTTATAACATGAATCAAAAGACCGATTTCAACAGCAATGTGGTAGTAGTCCAACCCATCGATAAAGGTATGGTTAACATGCTGAATGCCCAGGATGACCTTTATCATGTAAATCTGCAAGGTCTGGATAAAGGAGAAACCATCAACAGTCTGACTATGATAGATGTAATCAGCCGTGCCTTAAACCCCTATACTCAAAACGATGAGTTCATGAAATTGGCCGAACAACCGGAAATGCGTTTTGTCATTTCCAACACGACGGAAGCAGGTATAGCCTTTGACCCTGCTTGTAAGCTGACAGATACACCGGCGTCTTCTTATCCGGGCAAACTGACACAGCTGTTGTATCACCGCTTCAAGACATTCAACGGCGACAAGAGCAAAGGACTGATTATCTTCCCTTGCGAACTCATCTTCCTGAATGGCCACAAGTTGAAGGAGGCAATCTATCAATATATTGAATTATGGCAATTGGGTGATGAGTTCAGAGCTTGGTTTGAGGAAGCCTGCGGTGTGTATGCAACACTGGTGGACCGTATCGTTCCAGGATTCCCCCGCAAAGACATTGCCGCTATAAAAGAAAAGATACAGTACGATGACAATCTGGTAGTGCAGGCTGAAATTTTCCATTTATGGGTCATCGAGGCTCCGCAAGAAGTCGCCGAAGAATTCCCTGCCGACAAAGCCGGACTGAATGTATTGTTTGTTCCTTCTGAAGAACCTTACCACGAAAGAAAAGTAACCTTGCTGAATGGACCTCATACCGTATTGTCTCCAGTAGCCTATCTGTCGGAGGTAAATATTGTACGCGATGCCTGCCAGCATCCTATAATCGGACAATACATCCATAAAGTGATGTTTGACGAGCTGATGGAAACGTTGAACCTGCCGAAAAACGAATTGAAAAAGTTTGCAGAAGATGTATTGGAGCGCTTCAACAATCCGTTTGTTGACCATGCCGTAACCAGTATTATGCTGAACTCTTTCCCTAAATACCAAACCCGTGACCTTCCTGGCCTGAAAACCTACTTGAAACGTAAAGGAGAACTGCCGAAAGGTCTGGTATTGGGACTGGCTGCCATCATCACGTACTACAAAGGAGGTACCCGCGCAGACGGCACAGAAATCATCCCGAATGATGCTCCCGAAATCATGCAGTTATTGAAAGACCTTTGGGCAACGGGGGATACCCGCAAAGTGGCAGAAGGCGTATTGGCAGCCAAAGACCTTATCTGGGGGGAACACGGAGACTTGAATACCGTTCCAGGATTGACAGACATGATTACCTGCTTCTTAAAATCCATCCAAGAAAAAGGCATGCAGGAAACAGTAAAAGGTATTCTTTAATTCCTATGATTTTAAACAAGCAGACCGTACAAAAGGAGTTTTTATACGGTCTGCTTTATTTATACCACATTTGATGGGAAATAATTAAGCCACAGTTTTCTTTTTTGTCTAAAGGCTTTCCTGCTCTGCTGCCCGCAATATAAAAGTAGTGGCACCAATAGTTACAATGGCTCCATCCTCAATGCGAATACGGTCTTTGTCACCCAAAATTTCATTATTAAGGAAAGTTCCCGTCAGGCTGGGAGCATCGCGTAAGGTATAAATCAACACTCCCTGCTTATTACGCTTTACATTAATGATACAGTGACGCCGGTCCATACTCATATCCGAAGTCTCAATCGGCACATCGATAACATTCCCCACGCAACGCCGGCCTATGATATTGTCACCTTCTTGCAATGGAAGTACCTGCTTAAAACCAAACACGTTCTCAATGACCGTGATGCTGCCAAAAGCCTCTTTAAACTCCGCTTCATCCGGACGTTCTTCCTTTTGAGGGGCTTTCATCTTTGATTTACCTAAACGGATACTGAACTGCTTCTTACACTGGTCACATACAAAGACCAGTGATTGGCCTTCGGTATACTTGGTTTCATCGAATGTTAAGTAATTCTCACATTTGGGACAACGGATACGCTTCATGATAGTTAAAAATTAAAGAATTAAAAAATAAAGCAAGGGTAGATTACTTTCTACTTCTTTAATACCCAAGCGTTCTTATACGTTTCATTCTGGCGAACTCTGTTCAATGCCTGATATGCTTCTGTTTCTGTGCCACAAGACTCAATGCTGACACGCATTTTACCATCTCCAACAATTGCTTTTGCATGAGGGTAACCTTTTTCAATCAGTTGCTTTGCCATTGCTTCGGCATCCTTCTCAGTACCTACACTGGCAATGATGACGTGGTATTTCTGTGCAGAGACAAGTGACGGGGCGACAGTCCCTGCTGTGGTCTTTTGAATTTCACTCTTTGTTGTTACAGATGTTGAAGAGGACACTTCTGCCGCCTGCTGCTTAGGCTGAGAAACAACCGGAGCATTCTGCGCGTTAGCTTGGCCCACCTTAACCTCTCTTACGGCAACCGGAACCACCTTTTTCTTTGCCTTCTGCCCCGTGTTTTTTTGAGCCGACGCTTTCGGAGTGTCGGCCTTCCGGCTAACAACAATCGGATTAATGGCAAGGGATTCCTTTTCTATCATCTCAAAAAGTTCATTCGGAAGTAATTGCGCATAATTTCCTTCAACCACTTCCGTATTCTCTATCGGTGTAGACAAAAAGAAAAACAAGGCAACCACTGCAATCATGGCAACCGCATTCGACAAATAGGAACGGTTGAATTTAATCTCAAACCTTCGCTTTTTGTCTTCCGGCACAACTGGAACAGAATAACGGATGGTCTTTTCCATGTACGGTTTCTTCAGTTCCGCCAGTTCCTGCATTTCAAAACTATCCAACCCATATAAGTAAGGAGTGGTTATCTTGTGGTCATAGGGAACAAAGTCATAAATACCATGAATGGAGTAACGCAATTCGCCAATGTTGGGCAAATCCACCTTACCTTCTTCATGGAGAGCAGTGAATATATGCGCCACTTCTTTTTCTACAATCCGCGTAGCATCAGAAAAATCAGTATCATAGACAGCCATATAGGATTGTACAAGTAAGCCGTCATTCATCTTCAGTTGAGGATTGAAACCGATAATACGGGTAGGGGGCAGAAAAACATTCTCTTCCGCTACTCTCATTGCCGGAGTATAATGAGCTACAAATCCTCCCAAACCGGGAACAATGACACAATCGTTCTCCAATAACAATACTTCTATGTGCTGTGCTAATTCAATCATGCTACAAAAGTAGCGGAAATATCGGATATACGCTAGTTTCAGAGCTTTTTTCTTATCAACAAATTATGAACATTGCACATTGAAAATGTATTTGAAAAAGGTTTTTTGGCAAGAGAAGGAATTTTTACCGGAAAAATTTCTACTTTTGTACCGTTTAACTATACTCGTCAAGAATAGAAAGACAATTGTCCTCGCAAGAGTATACAAACCTAAACACTTAACAAAAGACTATTATGCGTATTATTTTCTGTCTGATGGTTTTCTTGTTCATAGGAAAGAACACGATGCTGGCACAGCAGCTGTCCTCATTCGTAGAATATGGAGCAGCCCTGCATACCGGTGACAATACTCCTCTTTGGCAGGTCAGCAACCAGCAAGGACTCACTTCGCTCGACAACAATACTTACATACGTGGAGGAATATCCTACAAACACCAACTTGGAAAATGGAAGTTTGAAGAAGCACTGGATTTGGTTGCAGCAGCCGGATTCAGCACGACCTCCTTCATTGTACAGCAGGCTTACGTAGACATCCGTTACAAGTGGTTTGGATTCTTTGCCGGAAGCCGGGAACAGAATTCTCCATTGCTGAATCAAGAGCTGAGCAGTGGCGGCATGACCTGGTCGGGTAATGCGCGTCCCATCCCACAAGTACAGATAGGCATACCCGAGTATGTACAGTTGCTACCCCGTTTAGGCCTGAAAGGAGAAATCTCGTACGGATGGTTTACAGATAACAAATACCAGCGGGAGCAAGTCGGAGAAAAATACTGGTACACCAAGAGTATCAAATACCATCATAAAGAAGGGTTCCTGCGTATCGGTATACCCAAAGGAAAATGGCAACTGGAACTCGGAATGACCCTCGACACCCAATTCGGAGGATACAAGATTGGAGGTTCCGAATCGGGAGACTTGGGCAACGGATGGAAGGATTACGTACGCGTATTCTTCCCCGGCCACGGGCGTGAGGACGGACCGGTAGGTGAACATCTGGCTTTCCAAGGCAATTTTCTGGGTAGCGAATATATCAAAATGACTTATCGTCCTAAGGAAGATTTCTCCATCAGCGCCTATCTGGACAATCATTTTGATGACTTCTCCGCCATGGCCAAACTCAACGGTTGGGATGGCTTATGGGGTGTGGAATATAAATCCAACCATAGACAAGCCATCAACGGAATCGTTATCGAATATCTCCAGACTACCAATATGAGCGGTCCACTGCACGGTTTGCAAAATTCTGTAGTAGGTAAGACCGGAGGAGCCGACAACTACTACAACAACGGTTACTACCCAGGATGGGCACATTGGGGTATGGCGATAGCCAATCCGTTGATAGCATCGCCTATCTATAATAAGGATGGCGATATGAGTTTCAAGTACAATCGCGTTAAGGCCCTGCATCTGGGATGGAGCGGCGACATCAGCAGTGAGTGGAGATATGTGGCAAAATTGTCCCACAACAGAACTTGGGGAACTCCTCATCGTCCAATACCCGATATATTAGAAAATTTTTCTACTTTTGCATCGTTTTACTATATTCCCCGTAAATGGAAGGGCTGGTGCTTCAACGCGTCCCTTGCATTGGATATGGGAGAGATATATGGAGACAATTTTGGATTCCAACTGAAAGTACATAAAACATTTTAAGAAAATGAACTACATACAAACAGAGATTGACGGCGTATGGCTGATTGAGCCGAAAGTATTCCATGATGCCCGCGGATACTTTATGGAAGCATTTAAGGAAGAAGAGTTCCGTGCACATGTCGGAAACGTTCACTTCATCCAGGACAATGAGTCCAAATCCTCTTTCGGTGTATTACGTGGTCTTCATTACCAGAAGGGTGATTGCAGCCAGGCCAAACTGGTACGTGTCATTAAGGGAAAAGTGCTGGACGTGGCTGTCGACTTAAGAAAATCTTCTCCCACTTTCGGAAAGTATGTCAGTGTGGAGCTAAGTGAGGAGAACAAAAGACAATTCTTCATTCCGCGTGGTTTTGCCCACGGTTTTCTGGTGCTGAGCGATGAAGCTGTCTTTACATACAAGGTAGACAACGTATACGCACCACAATCCGAGGCATCCATCCGTTTTGACGACGAAACCATCGGTATTGAATGGCCCGTTGCTACGGAACAGCTTCTATTATCAGATAAAGACGGACATGCCGTATCGTTCAAGGATGCGGTCTATTATGAATAAAATATGAAAATAGCCATTGTCGGTACAGGATACGTCGGTTTGGTAACCGGAACCTGCTTTGCGGAAATCGGTGTCAACGTTATTTGCGTAGACACGAACAGTGAAAAGATAGAGTCACTGAAAAAGGGTGTTATTCCTATCTATGAAAATGGACTGGAAGAAATGGTTAGCCGGAATGTGAAAGCAGGACGCCTGCAATTCACCACGTCTCTGGAGAGTTGTCTGAATGAGGTGGAAGTGGTATTCAGTGCCGTAGGTACACCACCCGATGAGGATGGAAGTGCCGACTTGAGCTATGTGCTGGAAGTTGCCCGCACCATTGGACGCAATATGCAGAAATATGTGTTGGTGGTAACCAAAAGTACCGTTCCCGTAGGTACTGCCAGAAAAGTGCGGGCTACCATTCAAGAAGAACTTGATAAGAGAGGGATGAACATTGACTTCGATGTCGCTTCGAATCCCGAGTTTCTGAAAGAAGGTAATGCTATCAACGATTTTATGAGTCCCGACCGTGTAGTGGTGGGAGTAGAGTCCGAACGAGCCAAGAAGATAATGAGCAAGCTCTACAAACCATTCCTGCTGAACAACTTCCGTGTCATCTTTATGGACATCCCTTCTGCAGAAATGACAAAGTATGCAGCTAACTCCATGCTTGCCACCCGCATCAGCTTCATGAACGACATTGCCAATTTGTGCGAATTGGTGGGAGCGGATGTAAACATGGTGCGCAGTGGTATCGGTTCGGATACCCGTATCGGACGCAAGTTCCTCTATCCGGGGATAGGTTACGGCGGTTCATGCTTCCCTAAGGATGTAAAGGCACTGATTAAAACGGCTGAACTGAGCGGCTACAAGATGTGTGTACTCCATGCAGTAGAGGAGGTGAACGAGAAACAGAAGAGTATCTTATTCGAAAAGTTGCAGAAGCATTTCAATAATGATTTGGAGGGAAAGACCATTGCCATTTGGGGGCTGGCCTTTAAACCCGAAACAGATGACATGCGTGAAGCCCCGGCTCTGGTATTGATTGACGAGTTGCTGAAGGCCGGTTGTAAAGTACGTGCCTACGACCCGGCTGCCATGAACGAATGCCGACGCCGCATAGGAGAAAGTATTTATTATGCGACAGATATGTATGATGCTGCGCTGGATGCAGATGCACTGATGCTGGTGACCGAATGGAAAGAATTCCGCCTGCCTTCATGGGCAGTCATCAAGAAAACTATGGAGCAGCCGTTGGTATTGGACGGACGTAACATTTATGACAAGAAAGATATGGAAGAACAAGGTTTCACATATCATTGCATCGGAAAATAAAGTTGCAGAAAAAAGAAAAGAAATAAATAGGGACGTTATGACAATAAAAGGAAGTGCGATTCTCATTGTACTTGTTGTCTCATTGGCCTCATGCAGCAACAGACAAACAGGAGAGGTTTCCGTAAAGGAAGACCTCATTGCAAAACAACTGTTACAAGGCATCTGGGTGAACGATGAAACAGAAATGCCGTTGATGCGCATCGAAGGGGATACGGTATATTATGCCAACCCGCAAAGCGCTCCCGTACCTTTCAAGGTTGTTCACGATACAATCTACATATACAGCAATGAACCGGTGGCCTATAAGATAGACCGTCAAACGGAATACAGCTTCTGGTTCCACTCGCTGGCCGACGAAGTAATTAAACTGCATAAATCAGAGAATGCGGAAGATTCTTTGGTTTTCACCAGTCGAGAAGTGGAGGTCATTTCTACTACTCCGGAAGTGATAAAGAAAGACAGTATCGTAACATACAAGAATACAAGATATAGGGGATATGTATATATCAACCCCTCAAAGATGAAGGTTTTCAAGACTTCCTATTCTGAAAATGGAATCAGTGTGGACAATGTGTATTATGATAATGTAATCCACATCTGTGTATACGAAGGGAAGAAGATGCTTTATGGCCAGGACATCACTAAAAAGATGTTTGCGGATATATTCCCTGCCGAAATGCTGGACCAGGCCATTCTTGCCGATATGAATTTCATGGGTGTGGATAGTAAGGGGTACCATTATCAGGCAACCCTCGGCATACCCGAAAGTTCCGTATACAATTTGGTAAATATGATTATTGGTTTTGACAATACAATGAACATAGAAAAAGCGGAATAAATCCGCTTTTTCTATTTCTTTTCTTCACCACAATGTTTATTTCTTCTCGCCGCCATTCTGTGGACGTTTGGCTCTGGGCTTTCCACCTTTACTGTTGTTACGGCCGTTCTTGTTTCCTCCTGGCTTACGTCCGTTTCCACGGCCGCCCCGTCTTCCTCCGTCAAATGCTCTCGGCTTGTATTCGGGGGCTTCGCCCAGCTCCTCGGGAACCGGTATCTTATAGATGTCCCTATCCAGGAATTTTTCGATATTCTTAAAGTTCCCCTGCTCCTTTTCGGAAACGAAAGTGATGGCTACGCCGTCATTATTGGCACGCGCCGTACGTCCGATGCGGTGCACATAATCTTCACTGTCGTGGGGAACGTCATAGTTTATCACCAGACGGATGTCATCGATATCAATACCTCTCGCAACGATATCTGTAGCTACCAGGATATTGATACGTCCTGCCTTGAATTCGTACATCACTTCTTCGCGCTGTGCCTGCTCTAAATCGGAGTGCATTTCACCAACGTTCAGTTTCATCTGCTTCAAGGCTTTGGTCACTTCCTTCACTTTCAGTTTGGAAGAAGCAAAGATGATGACGCGTTCCGGCGTCTCCTCTGCAAAGAGGCTACGGATGATGCCCAGCTTCTGATTCTCGTAGCAGACATAGGCTGCCTGCACAATCTTTTCCGCTGGTTTGGAAACCGCCAACTTCACTTCGGCGGGATTGTTCAGAATGTTGCCAGCCAACTGTTGTATCTTGGCAGGCATGGTAGCAGAGAACATAATGGTCTGCCGCTCTTTAGGGAGAAACTTGACAATCTGCATAATGTCATCATAGAATCCCATATCCAGCATCCGGTCTGCTTCATCCAAAATAAAATAAGAGACACGGGAAAGATCTACATAACCAAGGCTAAGATGGGCTATCAAACGCCCCGGGGTAGCAATAACGACATCAGCACCCAGTGTCAACCCTCTTTTCTGCTGCTCGAACAGTATTCCGTCATTACCGCCATACACAGCCACGCTGGAAACCGGCATGAAATAAGAGAAACCTTCCATCTGTTGGTCTATCTGTTGCGCCAACTCGCGGGTAGGAGCCATGACAATGCAATTGATGGCATCGGCAGGGTGTCCGCCCTCTGAAAGTTTGTTCAATATAGGCAACAAATATGCGGCTGTTTTTCCCGTTCCGGTTTGTGCCACTGCTATTAAATCTCGACCTTCGAGTATGACGGGAATTGATTTTTCTTGTATGGGGGTGCACTCTTCAAAGCGCATGGCATCCAGTGCCTCCAGCACATCGCCATTTAAATGTAGTTCTGAAAACTTCATGTATCTCTTTTAAATTTGCGTACAAAGATAGGAAAAAGACTTATAAAATAGACTCTTACAGTAAAAAAATAAGCCCTTGGGACAATAATTATCTCAAGGGCTTGCAAATTTGTTTCAAGCATCTGCCTTCAACGGGGAATATCAATGTATGAATCCTTAAATCCCAGAAAGTAAAGTACGCCATCTAAGCCGATGGTGTTGATGGATTGCTTGGCATTGGCAACTACTTTGGGCTTTGCATGGAAAGCGATTCCAAGGCCGGCAATTCCCAGCATGGGCAGGTCGTTGGCACCGTCGCCCACAGCAATAGTCTGCGCAATATCCACTTTCTCCACCTGAGCTATCAAACGCAGCAACTCCGCCTTACGCTTACCGTCGACTACATCACCGAGATAGCGGCCGGTCAGTTTGCCATCCTCTATTTCCAGCTCGTTGGCATACACATAGTCTATACCGTACTTCTTCTGGAGGTACTGCCCGAAGTAGGTAAACCCTCCCGAAAGAATAGCTATCTTGTAACCGTATTTCTTCAAAACATACATCAGGCGATCCACACCTTCCGTAATGGGAAGATTCTCTGCAATCTCCTGCATCACGGACTCATCCAATCCTTTCAGCAAAGCCACTCGTTCGCGAAAGCTCTCAATGAAATCTATCTCACCACGCATGGCACGTTCGGTAATGGCCTTCACCTGGTCGCCCACACCTGCACGTATGGCCAATTCATCAATCACTTCCGTTTCAATCAGCGTAGAGTCCATATCGAAGCAAATGAGGCGGCGCATCCGGCGGTACATATTGTCCAACTGGAAAGAGAAATCCATTTCCAGTTCGGTTGCCAGTTTCATTAACTGTTCTTGCATGGCAATACGGTCTTTCGGAGTGCCACGAACGGAAAATTCGATGCAGGCGCGTGTACGCGATTCGCATTCGTCCAGCGGGATACGTCCTGTAAGGCGCTTGATGGCATCGATATTCATGCCTTGCTCTGCAAGAATACGGGTAACGGCAGATATTTGACGGGCAGACAACTTACGCCCCAATAAAGTAAGAATATAGCGGTTCTTTCCCTGCATATTCACCCAATCCTCGTACTCTTTGGTAGTAATGGGGTAGAAACGGACAGTCACTCCCAGGGAGGAAGCCTTGAAAAGCAGTTCCTTCATAATGAACCCCGAGTGTTGTTCTTCCGTCTTGCACAAAATGCCCAACGAAAGAGTATTGTGAATATCTGCCTGGCCAATATCCAGAATGGTAGCATCATATTTCGCCAGAATTTCCGTCACGGAAGCTGTCAGTCCCGGACGGTCTTCACCCGTAATACGTATCAGGATGAGTTCAGTGTTCAATGGTTGCATAAGTCATCTTTTTGATAGAATAATAGGCTACAAAAGTAAGGAAAATTCCCACTATTTATGCTAAATAACATAAAAATATGCCTCTAAAAAGTGAGAAAAATGCTTGTTTATTTGGAAGTTTGTTTAGGAATTACTTACCTTTGCACCCGATTTCACAATTAAAAGCTTTGATTATCAGTGTATTTATCACTATTCAAGGCTTTGACAAGACGATGTTCCGGGAAGAAATCACTGTTGAAGGACAGTCCCGGATAGTATTAACCAAAACCGTGCCGCATGAAATATGCAAAATGGATTTTTGTTGTATTACTAATAAGTTCCTTGACTTCTTTTGTAGAAAAAGACAAACCTACCGGAGGTTTGAATGTGGGTGACATGGCCCCGGATTTCAAAATCCAAACCATGTCGGCAGAGCAATCCCAAACCGAACTTTCAGACTTGAAAGGAAAGTATGTATTGCTCAGTTTTTGGGCAAGTTACGACGCGCAGTCCCGGATGCAAAACGCAAGTTTGAGCAATGCGCTTCGCTCTACTGCCCGCAACAATGTGAAGATGGTTTCAGTTTCATTCGATGAGTATCAGTCAATCTTTGAAGAAACCATCCGTAAGGACCAAATAGTTACGCCCACTTGTTTCGTGGAAACTAAAGGCGAATATTCCGGCCTCTTTAAGAAATATCGCTTAGGCCGCGGATTCACTAACTATTTACTGGATGATAATGGTGTAATTATTGCCAAAAACATCTCTGCTGCAGAACTTTCCGCTTACTTGAATTAAGCTTGCTGATGCCCGGTGCATACAACAGCAACTTAAAAAACCTGTAAGACGAAAGTGAGGGTGTTCCCTAGAAACCGACGTCTCTTTCCGGCAAAAAAGGGAACAGAACAAAAGAGGAAAATGAATACAACAAAAAGCCCCTCCCGCACTTGTACAACGCAAGAGTGGGAGGGGCTTCTTATTTTAATGGGCTTCCAGAGACAAACATCCTAAACCTCTGCTTTAGTACGCCAAACCTCAACTTGAGCAAGCTGAAGTAGAGGTTTAGAATGCTTATTTCGGCGCTTTCCTATATAGATAGAATGCAATGAAGGCATACATTATATTCGGTATCCACACAGCGATGACCGGAGGCATGTTGCCGTTCACGGCAAATGTGGAAGCAATGGTCTGAAACAGAATATAAGAGAAACTCAATGCCAAGCCGATACCTAAATGCAATCCCATTCCACCTTTCGTTTTCTTGGAAGACAAAGACACTCCAATCAGCGTCAGGATAAAGGAGGCAAACGACATGGCAATGCGTTTGTGGTACTCTATCTCAAATTCCTTAATGTTGGCAAAGCCGCGTTGCCGCTGCCTGTTGATGTACTCGCTTAGCTGAGGGCTGGTCAACATCTCCTGCTGGTTCTTCATAATCAGGAAGTCGGCAGGCTCCATAAAAAGGGTAGTGTCTATGCGGTCACCCTTCGTGATACTCTCCTTCATGCCATCCATCTGGCGAATCATATAATCCTTGATTTTCCACTTATGCACGGCCGTCGTGTCGTAGGTAATGGAACGGGCTGTAAGGTGGGAGACCAGTTGCTTGTCATTGAACTTGTCCAAAGAAAAGCGATAACCGGTCTTGCTGTAGTCTTCAAAACGTTCGATATAGGCAATTACCCCCGAATCCACTTCCAGCTGGATGTTCCGTGCCGTATTCGCCTTACGGGGTTTGTAGTACTTGTCCTCAAAATTGATACGTGTCACACTGCCTTTGGGAATGACATAAGACCCGAGGCAGAACGTCACTACCGCAATGATTGCCGCAGATACCATATAAGGACGCAACATACGCTTGAAACTCATTCCCGTAGAGAACATGGCAATAATCTCCGAGTTCTCCGCCAGTTTGGAAGTAAAGAAGATTACGGCGATAAATACAAACAGCGGACTGAACAGATTGGCAAAGTAGGGGATGAAGTTCAGATAATAATCAAAGACAATAGCATTCCACGGCGCTTCATGAGACATGAAGCGGTCCATCTTCTCGTTGAAGTCGAACACCACCGCAATGGAGATAATCAATGCGATGGCAAAGACATATGTACCCAGGAACTTCTTAATAATGTACCAGTCCAGCCGCTTCAGGAATTTACCTCTCGGCAGCTTTATATTCTTCCATATCCTCCAGTTCATTTTTCTCATAATCTTGTCGATACGCGTTTCACCATCATCGGTTTCCAGGTAGCAAAGTCGCCTGCAATGATATGCTTACGTGCCTCGCCTGCCAGCCACAGATAGAAAGCCAAGTTGTGGATAGATGCTATCTGCATGGCAAGCAGCTCTTGTGCATGGAACAGATGGCGCAAATACGCCTTGCTGTACATGGTATCCACGTAGGAGGCGCCATCCGCTTCAATGGGAGAGAAATCCATCTCCCATTTCTTGTTGCGCATGTTCATGATGCCGTCTTTGGTAAACAACATCCCGTTGCGTCCGTTTCGGGTAGGCATCACACAGTCGAACATATCGACACCGCGTTCAATGCCTTCCAGGATGTTTACCGGAGTCCCGACTCCCATCAGATAGCGAGGCTTGTCTTTGGGAAGAATACCGTTCACCAGCTCAATCATCTCGTACATCTTGTCTACGGGCTCGCCCACAGCCAGACCGCCAATGGCATTACCGTCAGCACCTTTGGAGGCAACAAACTCTGCCGACTGCTCACGGAGGTCGCGATAGACACAACCCTGCACAATAGGGAATAAGGATTGCTGGTAGCCGTACTTAGGTCCCGTTTCATTGAAACGCTTGATACAGCGGTCCAGCCAGCGATGTGTCAATCCCAGTGATTTTTTGGCATATTCGTAGTCCGAATCCCCCGGAGGACATTCATCAAAGGCCATCATGATGTCTGCACCGATAGTCCGTTCTATATCCATCACCTTCTCCGGTGTAAAGATATGCTTGCTACCGTCGATGTGTGAACGGAATTCCGCACCTTCTTCGCGCAACTTGCGGATACCGGACAACGAGAATACCTGGAAACCGCCGCTGTCTGTCAGCATAGGACGGTCAAAGCCGTTGAACTTATGCAGTCCACCGGCTTTCTCTATCACTTCCAGTCCCGGACGCAGATAAAGATGATAGGTATTACCCAATATAATCTGCGCCTTTATATCCTCTTTCAGCTCAGGCAGATGCACGCCTTTCACTGTTCCCACTGTACCTACCGGCATAAAGATAGGTGTCTCAATCTGCCCGTGGTCAGTAGTAATCAGTCCGGCACGTGCATTGGTCTTGCTGTCTGTATATTGTAACTCGAATGTCATTCCTCTTTCTTTTCGGTCTTTTCTTTCTTTACGGACAAGTCGATGGCATCGGCTACTTTTTCATCAGTCAGCGCAATGGCAAACACTTCCTTAATATCTTTCACATAGTGGAAAGTCAGTCCTTTCAGATATATATCCTGTATCTCTTCTATATTCTTGCGGTTCTCGTCGCTCAAGATAATCTCCTTGATACCGGCACGCTTGGCAGCCAGTATCTTCTCCTTGATGCCTCCTACCGGAAGTACCTTACCGCGAAGTGTTATCTCTCCCGTCATGGCAAGATTGGCCTTCACCTTTTTCTGGGTGAGGGCAGAAGCGAGGGAGGTAGCCATCGTGATACCGGCAGACGGACCGTCTTTCGGAATGGCGCCTTCGGGCACATGGACATGGATGTTCCAGTTATCAAAAATCTCTTCGTCAAGATTCAGCAGGGAGGCATGCGCCTTGATGTATTCCAATGCCAGCATGGCCGACTCTTTCATTACATCACCCAAATTGCCGGTCAATGTCAAACGTCCACCCTTGCCACGGCTCAGGCTGGTTTCCACGAAAAGTATTTCACCACCTACGGCAGTCCACGCCAGACCGGTCACCACCCCTGCATACTCATTACCCTGATACTTGTCCCGGGTATATTCGGGTGCACCCAGGAATTCATACAAGTCTCCCGGTTTTATTTCGGTCTTCGCAAAATAACCGTCCGTAGCATATTGGCGTGCAGATTTACGGAGTATCTTTCCGATTTTCTTTTCCAGTTCGCGCACGCCGCTCTCACGGGTATAATTCTCTATAATGGCTTCCAGTGTGTTCTTCGGAATCTTGATATCATTCTTTTTCATACCGTTTGCCTCCAATTCCTTCGGAACCAGATGGCGGCGGGCAATCTCAATCTTTTCTTCCGTGATATAGCCGCTTACCTCAATCAGCTCCATACGGTCCAGCAACGGTCCGGGGATGGTATTCAGATTATTGGCAGTAGCGATGAACATCACTTTGGACAAATCATAGTCCACATCCAGAAAGTTATCATGGAATGTAGTATTCTGTTCCGGGTCGAGCACTTCGAGGAGGGCAGAGGAGGGGTCTCCCTGGCGGTCGGCACTCACCTTGTCTATTTCATCCAGAATAAATACCGGATTGGAGGAGCCTGCCTTTATCAGATTCTTGATAATCCGTCCCGGCATGGCACCGATATAGGTTTTACGATGACCGCGAATCTCAGCTTCATCATGCACGCCTCCCAGCGACATACGGATATACTTACGCTTCAAGGCTGCAGCAATGGAACGCCCCAAAGAGGTTTTTCCCACACCCGGAGGGCCATACAGGCAGATGATGGGGGACTTCATATCGCCCTTCAGCTTTAATACAGCAAGATGTTCCAGAATGCGTTCCTTCACCTTCTCCAAACCATAATGGTCTTTGTTCAGTGTCTTTTCTGCATTGACAAGGCTCAGATTATCCGTCGTATAAATGCCCCACGGCAAACTAAGCATCGTCTGCAGATAGTTCAGCTGCACGCTATAGTCGGGAGACTGGGGATGGGTACGTTCCAACTTATCCACCTCTTTCAGGAACGTAACCTTCACCTCATCATTCCATTTGATGGTCTCCGCCTTCTTACGCATCTCCTCTATTTCCTGCTCTTGACCGCCGCCACCCAGCTCATCCTGAATGGTTTTAATCTGCTGCTGCAGGAAATACTCACGCTGCTGCTGGTCTATATCCTCACGTGCACGCATCTGGATAGACTCTTTGATTTCGGCAAGCTGCACTTCACGATTCAGAATCTCAAGCAGGCGGTAGGTACGCGCCCGCAAAGAGTCGATACGGAGCAGTTCTATCTTTTCGTCTTTCTTGAGTGGCAGGTTCGTACAGATAAAGTCTACCAAAAACATTGGATTGGTAATGTTCTTGATGGCAAATGCCGAATCCTGCGGAAACATATCGGATGACTTGATGTAGCGTACTGTCAAGTCTTTACACGCCTCTACCAATGCATGGAATTCCTTGTCATTCTTCTCCGGAAGTTCTTCATTCAGCGTAGCTATCCGTCCCTTCAGATAAGGAGTCGTATCCGTAATCTCCTTCAGTTCCATACGTTTGGAGCCTTGCAGAATGACGGTAGTTGTCTGGTCTGGCATTTCAAGCACACGTACTATCTTGGCAACTGTACCGATGGTATGTAAATCCTCAAACAGAGGTGTCTCTGTTTCAGCCACCTTTTGGCATACAACAGCTATATAAGAATTTTTCTTTTCTGCTTCACGCACCAATTTGAGGGAAGATTTTCTTCCTACAGATACCGGCATAAACACCCCAGGGAACAATACCATATTTCGGAGAGGCAATATCGGTAAAACCTCTTCTACCTCAATGTCCATCAATTGTTCTTCATTCCCCTCAAAATCAGCAATTACAGAGAAAGCGTTTCCGCTTCTATCTTCGACATCACTCAGGTAATTTCTTTTCTTCATTTCTTTCTTTTTAGTTTATGTCATATTGGCAGGCCAATAAAGCGCCTGCAAAGTTAAGCTATTTCTTCATAAATAAACGTTCTTCACCCTTTAAAAAGACAAAAACAGTGCCAATTTTATGACAAATATGCAGGCTTTGATTATTTTTGAGCCCAATTAAAGAAGATAAACATGCCAAAATCATCTTTTAAGTTTAAACAATTTACCATATTTCATGATAAATGCGCCATGAAGGTCGGCACAGATGGTGTACTACTTGGGGCATGGGCCTCGGCAGACAAAGCAAAGCGTATACTGGACGTTGGAACCGGTACCGGATTAATAGCCTTACAGTTAGCGCAAAGGAATCCGCATGCCCGGATTACTGCAATCGAGATAGATGCGGCTGCAGCCGGACAAGCCACAGAAAATGTATCTCACTCTCCATGGGCCGATAGAGTAGAGGTCATATGTCATGATTTCCGAGATTATCAGCCGGAAAACAGATTTGACCTCATCGTTTCCAATCCTCCCTATTTTATAGATGCGTTGAAATGTCCTGACGAACAAAGGTGCACAGCACGGCATGCGGGCAATTTGAATTACGATTTACTGTTTCATCGTTCGGCATCTTTGCTTGAAGAGCAAGGAGTCGTAAGCATCATTATTCCAGCGGAAGCTGAAAAAACGGTTGTGGATACAGCTTGGAACCATAAGTTGTTTCCATTGCATCGTGTGCAAGTCTTCACCAAGCCCGGAAAACCGTGCAGACGGGTATTGCTGAACTTTGGTTTTGAAGCAAAAGAGTGTAGAGAAGAGAAACTCTGTATTGAGGTGAATCACAATGAGTTTACCCCTGAATATGTAGCTTTAACGAAAGATTTCTATCTGAAAATGTAATTTTAATTGCATAAAACTTGCCTAAATGTTTGGTTGGTATCAGAATTGTTTTTACCTTTGCACTCGCTTTTCAGAAGTAAAGTATTCGGGGTGTAGCGCAGTCCGGTTAGCGCACCTGCTTTGGGAGCAGGGGGTCGTGGGTTCGAATCCCGCTACCCCGACAGAAATTAATAAGCTACTGATTTTTCAGTAGCTTATTTTTGTATATACCCTCTTTCCCACTTATCCAAATAGCAGCGTAAAGCAACTCCCTTTTCCCACAGCAGACTGCACCGTGATATTCCCTCCATGCCGGTTCATCACTTGTTTACATAAACTGAGCCCGATGCCCGAACCGGAAGGCTTGGTGGTGAAGAACGGTACAAAAATCTTATCTTGCACTTCCGGCAGAATGCCTTCACCATTGTCACTGACAGTGATTAGGCATTGCCACGAGAGGGCGGGTAGCATCTTCACTTCTATCCGGGGATGCTCTTTCCTGCTACATGCCTCTTTGGCATTTTTAATCAGATTAATCAGTACTTGTTCTATCTGTGTCCGGTCTATCTGGAGTATGCGGTCGGTCTCCGGAAGCTCTATCCGGATATACTCTTCCGAAAACAGCTTCTGCAAATCCTGCAACAGCTCGCGGACGGCAACCGGACGACGGACGGGGGCGGGAAGTCTTGTCAGCTTCCGGTAATTCTCCACAAACTCCAACAACCCCTTACTACGGCGGTGGATAGTCTGCATTCCCTGCCGCATGACGGGATAGTTCTTTTCCGACATTTCCCGCTCGCTCAAGGTTTCGGAGAGGGAGATGATGGGAGTGATTGAATTCATTATTTCGTGCGTCAGCACACGTATCAGCTTTTGCCACGCTTCCATCTCATTGCGTTCCAGCACGCGGGTACGGAAATTCCTCATCGCTTCGGAAAGCTCGTCCACCATATCCTCCATAGACCGGTTCTTGTAGGGAGAACGGAATGACAGCATCATGTCGTCATAGCGCAGGCTCTCTGCCAGATGGCGCATCATGCGCACCTGCATCATCTGCAGGCGGTACAGATGAACGGCAATCGCCAGCAATATCAAAAAAGCCATCAGTGCACTGAACCACAGTCCGGCATCCACCAGCAGATAAACGCCGACCGAAAGGAAGGCTATGCCGATGATGTGCAGTGCCACAATCAATGAATATCGTTTCATAAGCCCAGTTTTTCAAGTTTCCGGTACAAGGCGAAGCGAGTAATGCCCAAGTATTCGGCGGCACGGGTCACATTTCCTTCACTGAGCCGCATGGCACGTTCCACAGCCTGCCGTTCCAATTGCTCCAAGTTGAGGACTTCTTCTTCCTTCTTCTGACGGGAAACAGAAGCTTGGAACATAAAGTTCTCCGGACGAAGCAGAGAACCGTCTCCCAATATGACAGCACGTTCCACTGTATGCTGCAACTCACGTACATTACCCGGCCAGGCATATTTCAACAACTTGTTTTTCGCCTCCCGGGTCAGCCCGCGCATCTCTTTCTGATATTTGCGGGCATACCGTTGCAGGAAATACTCTGCCAGCAGGAGGATGTCGTTTCCGCGTTCCCGCAGAGGTGGAATATGCAACTCGATGGTGTTGATGCGATACAGCAGGTCTTGGCGGAAGTCTCCTTCGTCCACCAGCCGACGGATGTCTGCATTGGTGGCGCAGATGAGCCGCACATCAATGGGCGTAGCCTGCGTACTTCCCAAACGACTGATACAACGCTTTTCGATGGCAGTCAGCAATTTGGCCTGCATGGGCAGGGAAAGGTTACCTATCTCGTCCAGAAAAAGCGTACCGCCGGTTGCCACTTCCATACGTCCAACTTTCGCTTTCCGTGCATCGGTGAAGGCGCCTTTCTCGTAGCCGAACAACTCGCTTTCGAACAACTGTTCGGGAATACTGCCGAGGTCTATCGTGACAAACGGCTTTCCATAGCGGGGAGAATTGCGGTAAAGCATACGGGCAATCACATCCTTTCCGGTTCCATTCTCACCTAATATAAGAATGTTGGCATCCGTATCGCGCAACTTCTCCACAGTAGAGAAAACTTGCTGCATGACGGGAGAATCACCGATAATAATCTCTTCGGAGCCTCCCGCTGTGGCATTGCTCAGAACTTCCACCTGCTCCTTCAGCAGATTTATCTCGGTCCGCGAACGACGCAGCTTCATGCCCGAAGAAAGGGTCGCCAACAATTTTTCCTTCTCCCACGGCTTGGGAATGAAATCCGTAGCCCCCGCTTTGATGGCACGCACTGCCTTGTCCGTATCCGCGTAGGCAGTCATGAAGATGACCACTGCTTGCGGGTCGATACTCAGAATCTGCTTCAAGCTATCGAAACCTTCCTGACCACTGATGGCATCACGGCTGAAATTCATATCCAGCAGAATAATGTCCGGACGGAAAGTGGTCATAAAATGCTCGATGCGGTCGGGAGTCACTGCCACTTTTATCTTCTCGGCGTAGGGTTCGAGAAGAAGGTTCAGCGCAAAAAGGACATCCTCGTTATCATCTACAATCAATATTTTACCAAACTGTTCCATATCTGTTTTCTTTTCGTGCAGGCAAGGCCTACACAATCCCACATCTCTTGTACGGGCAAAGATAAGTATAATATCCATGTGTTGTGCGTGCATTATCGCACTATTTTTGTGCGCAACTGCACACGTTTGGAAAGCTTCGAACCACAACAAACACTTATAATACAACAACTTATACTTATGGCATAGAATTTGAACTTTATAGAGTAAAGAAAACAACTATGCACCGGAATATATTTTTATTGCTTATTACATTCAGTCTGATGTCGAGTGCCGTTGCTCAAGAGCACACGCTGGAGCTGACTTTGGAAGAAACCATCGAGCAGGCCCGCCAGCAGTCGCCCGACGCCCAAAATGCCCGCCATAGCTTCCGTTCCGCTTATTGGAACTACAAATACTACTGTGCCAACTACCTGCCGACGCTCAAGCTTACTTCCAATCCCTATCTGGACCGTGCTATCAACAAAGTGACCCAAAGCGATGGCAACGTCAAGTTCATAGAGCAGAACCTGCTGAGCACTGACCTGACACTGAGCCTGACACAAAACGTGCCGTGGACCGGAGGAACCTTTTTCATTGAAACGGCTGCGCAGCGCCTCGACCTTTTCAGCAGTGACACCTATTCCTGGCAGACTTCACCCGTCAACATCGGATACAGCCAGTCCTTGTTTGGCTACAACAGCCTGAAGTGGGACCGGCGCATCGAACCTATCCGTTATCGCGAAGCCAAGAAAACCTACGTAGAAACCCTTGAGCTTGTTGCCGCCAATGCCACAGAGAAGTTCTTCAACCTGGCCAAAGCACAAAGCAACTACGAAATAGCCAACGCCAACTACGCCAATGCCGACACCTTGTATATATATGCGCAAGGACGATATAACATCGGCACCATCAGCGAAAACGAAATGTTGCAGCTCGAACTCAACAAACTGACCGAAGAAACCAACTGCATGAATGCCCGCATCGAAGTGGAAAACTGCATGCAGGAACTCCGTTCCTACCTCGGCATCCAAGAAGACCTCCTTATAAAGGTGAGAATAGACAACCGCGTGCCCGACCTGCACATCGACTTGGATGCCGCGCTGATGCTTGCCAACGAAAACAGTCCGGAGATACAGAACATGCTACGCCGCAAGGTGGAAAGCGAGAGTGCCGTGTCGCGCGCCAAGGCCAATGCCGGACTGAAGGCAGACATCTACCTGCGCTTCGGCTTGACACAAACTGCCGACAAGCTGAAAGATGCCTACCGGAATCCACTGGACCAGCAGTACGTCAGCTTGGGCATTACCCTCCCAATCCTGGACTGGGGGCGCGGAAGGGGACAAGTACGCGTGGCCCGTTCTAACCGAGACCTTGTCTACACGCAGGTAGAGCAAGACAAGACGGATTTCGACTTGAACGTACGGAAACTCGTAAAGCAATTCAACCTGCAGGCGCAACGGGTAAACATAGCCGCCCGCACGGACCATACAGCCCAACGACGCGCCGAAGTAGCCCGAAAACTCTATCTGCTCGGCAAGTCCTCGGTACTCGACCTCAATGCATCCATCACGGAAAAAGATACGGCCCGGAGAAGCTATATAACGGCTTTGTACAACTATTGGAGTTTGTACTATGCACTGAGAAGCATCACGCTATATGACTTTGAAAAAGAGAGGCCACTGGCAGAAGACTTGGAAAGGGTTACTAATGAAGAATCTATACAGTAATAGAATCGTGGAATAGTTTTAGTAAAAACTGGCCGGAGATTTACTAAAACTCCGGTGACGATTTACTAAATCTCCGGTAAAGTTTTAGTAAAACTCGGAACCCTTATTCAGAAGTACTTCTGAAGGGGGTATCTGAAAAGTAAAAAAAGAGTATATAAAATATTGCATTATGGATATAAAACTTGAAAAGAAACCCTGGTACATCCGTTACCGCTACTATCTGGCGGGAGGCGTTGCCTTCCTTGCCTTCCTGATTTATGTAGTCACCCTTTCGCTGGGTCCCAGCAAACTGCGTATCGAGCAGGACAACATACAGATAGCCGAAGTCAAGAACGGCAAATTTATGGAATATGTAGATGTGGAGGGAGTGATTCAGCCCATCCTTACCATCAAGGTCAATGCACGTGAAGCCGGAAGCGTGGAACGCATCATAGGAGAGGAGGGGAGCCTGCTCCGGCAAGGAGATACCATCCTCGTCATGGAAAACCCCGACCTGCTGCGCAGTATCGAAGACCAGCGCGACGACTGGGAAAAGCAGCTTATCACCTACCGCGAAAAAGAAATTGAAATGGAGCAGAAAAGCCTGAACCTGCAACAACAAGCCCTGCAGACCGATTATGACCTCAACCGCCTGCGCAAGAGTTTTGCCCTTGACAAGGAGGAGTACCGCATGGGCATCAAGAGCAAGGCGCAGCTCGAAGTTTCCGAGGACGAATACAACTATAAAGTGAAAAATGCCCATCTTCAAAGGGAAAGCCTCCGTCATGACTCTGCCGTCACCGTCATCCGCAAAGACCTCATTAGGAACGACCGCGAACGGGAACGGAAGAAGTATGAACGCGCCTGCGAACGGCTCGGCAACCTGGTGGTGAAAGCTCCCGTCGCCGGCCAGCTCAGTTTTGTCAAGGTGACTCCGGGACAGCAGGTCGCTTCCGGTGAAAGCATTGCGGAAATCAAGGTGCTGGACCAATATAAAGTGCATACTTCCCTGAGCGAATACTACATCGACCGCATTATCACCGGATTGCCTGCCACCATCAATTATCAGGGAAGAAAATACCCGTTGCGCATCACGAAAGTGGTTCCCGAAGTCAAAGACCGCACGTTCGACGTAGACCTCGTCTTCACCGGTGACATGCCCGACAACGTACGTGTAGGCAAAAGCTTCCGGGTACAGATAGAACTCGGCCAGCCGGAGGAGGCGCTCGTCATTCCGCGCGGCAACTTCTACCAGAGTACCGGAGGACAATGGATTTACAAACTGAACGCCGCAAAGACAAAAGCCGTGCGCGTGCCGCTTGGCATCGGTCGCCAAAATCCGCAACAATACGAGATTACGGAAGGTTTGCAGCCCGGAGATTGGGTAATTACAACGGGATATGATACCTTTGGCGAGGCGGAAGAATTGATAATGAAATAAAACTACGCACTATGAGACAAATAATCTTAGCCATCAATGCATTGCTGAAATTCAAAGCATACACCCTTATCAATGTATTGGGACTGGCGTGCAGTTTGGCTTGCGTACTCACCGTAGCCCGATATATCCACCAAGAAAATACAGTGAACCAATGCTTTCCCGAATATAAACGCATTTGCCTGATAAAAACCTCTACCAGCAGTGGTGAAAACTTCTTGGGAGGCTACCGGTCGGGATTGGAAAAGGATCCTGCCGTAGAACAATTTACGGTGATTTATCAAATATCGGATATGCCCGCTCTGTTCGGTGAACAAGAAATTGCAGCGAACGCTTTTTCTGTAGACAGCACCTTCTTCAAAATCTTTCCATATAGGGTGATTGCCGGAAGCGGAAGAATAGTCCGCCCGAGGGATGTTGTCATCACCCGTTCTTTTTGGAAGAAGAAGCTGGGAGGGAAGAATGCCATAGGCGCTACTTTCAAAAACACAAAAGGGAATAAATTCACTATTATAGGAGTGGTGGACGACCCCGATACCAAGACATCATGGATGCCGGATATATTTATGTCGGATGAACTGGATGAATTCCTTTTTTTCGACCCTATATACGCCATGCTGATGGCACCGGATACAGACATTGCACTGCTGAATAAAAAGTATTCAAAAGAACACCCCCGCAGCAAATGGAGCACTTATGAGACAGTACGCTATCAGTATTTGCCTTTGAAAGATTTATATTACGATAAAGACCACGGAAAAGAAAACAAGAACTATCAATATGGCAACCAAAGCTATGTCCGGGTATTGATGGTAGTAGCCTTCCTGGTAGGTATCATAGGGCTGCTGAACTTCATCAACATCTACACTGTCATCATGTCCAAGCGGTCAAGAGAGTTTGGGGTGAAAAAAGTGTTCGGTGCAGGCAGGACAGACATTTTCCTGCAAATATATGCCGAGAACATCTTATTGACGGGACTGGCATTACTCCTTTGCTGGGCTTTAATAGAAATAACCAGGTTTTTCTTTTTCCATGAACTTTATATACCTACCACAACAGACTCCGGCTTTGACCGGAAGGTCTCTGCCATCGTACTTTTAGGATTGCCATTGCTGACTACTGTTTATCCGTTCTTGAAATACACATGTAGCAGACCCGTCAACTCCATACGCGAGCTGGCATCTTCACGCTTTTCCACACGGTCACGCATGATATTACTGTGTTTTCAATATGTCGTAACCATCTTTATAATAACCGTTTCTCTATTCTTTGTACGGCAGTTGGAGTATATGCTCTGCGCCGACCTCGGTTTCCGCTCGCACGATGTGATAACTTGCTGGATGTATGTCGATAAATTGGGCTTATATAAAACAACTAAAGAGGAGGGATTGGATGAAGGAAAAAGACAATATATAAGTAATGCTTTGGTCAATAAACGAATGAGTGAAAGCACTCTGTTTGAGCATTGGAGCAGAGGAAACGACTTGCTGTTCACCGACTTCCGTTTTGACAGTTTTGCGCTCAACAGAGCCGAAAACGGTTTCCATCCGGCATTATCTGCACATTTAACGACCCACTCCATGGCAATATACGATTTTCAACTTGTAGAGGGGCGCCTATGGAACGACTCCATAGATGAAGCGTTCACCAAAAACAGTTTCAAGGTAATTATCAACGAAACCGCTAAAAGAGTCTATGGAATAAAAGACATCACCAAAGACAAGCTGCAACCTGAAGAACCACACTACGCCTCAAGCAGCTTACCGGATTTCTACAATCCACCTTGCGAGATAGTAGGGGTCATAAAGGATTTCAATGTTCGGCACCTTTCACAATCCATCCAACCGGTTGTCATCTATTATCACGATGCAAGCATAGGCGGAATTTATACTGTTACAGCCTCGTATAAGCACGAGAATAAAGCCAAAGTCATTGATTTCCTGCGCCGCTTATACGAAGAATCTACGGGAAGAACCGACTTTGAATATACGCTGATAGAAGATGAACTCCAAAAGATGTATCGTGAAGACCGTCAAGTGGTGAACATTTATACGCTCTTTGCCGGAATAGCCATTTTCATCTCTTCATTGGGATTATTGTCAATATCCTTGTTCGATATTCGGCAACGTTACCGTGAGATAGGTTTACGCAAAGTGAACGGTGCGCAAGCAAAGGATATTTATCCCTTACTCATTAAAAAGTATCTCTCGGTCATGGGAGTCGCCACTTTGCTATCCATACCCTTGTCATGGATTGCCATTACCCTCTATTTGCAGGATTTTGCCCACAAAGCCCCTTTGACATTCGACTTGTTTGCCGTAGCAGTAGCCATAACAACTGCCATCTCCTTGTTGACTATTATTGGGCAAATCAGCAAGGCTGCCAACATCAATCCGGCAAGCATTATGAAAAACGAATAAAAGACACGAATATGAAACTCATACTATTATATATCCGAACATTAAGTAGGTTTAAAGTATATACGGTAATCAATATTATCGGACTGGCACTGAGCTTGGCTTGTGTCATTATTATATTCCGCTACGTGAAGCAGGAAAATGATGTAGATTGTTATAGTCCCAACAAAGACCGGATAGGCATCATGGTGCAGGAATACAAAGATGACAACAATAAAACGGCAGTTATCGGAGGTCCCCTCGAAGATGCAGACATAGAAGCGATGTCCACTTTCGTATGGTTCAATAAAGACTATATCATAAAGGAAGAAAAACATATTGATGTAGAAACGATTGTAGCAGACAGCTTGTTTCTAATAGTGACTGATTTTCCCATGAAATATGGAAAAGCCGAATCATGGGCGGCGTCTCCACAAACCGCCTTTATCACAGAAGAGCTGAGTGAGAAACTATTCGGGAACATAAATCCTATCGGCAAAACCATTGAATACTCTACCGGTGACCCTCTTACGGTGACCGGAGTTATCGGCAAAGACAGAGGGAAACGCTCGCTTCATTTCGACTTGCTTGTTCCTGAAACATTGCAGAAGGATTGGGAGTTCCGTTTCCCGATGAAAATGGCATTAATTCATAAAGGGGCCTCCTTTACGAAGATAAATGCACGGCATGCAGCGTTCCGGCAATCTCCACGTGCTGCGGATGTTGAATTCAGGTATCAACTGCTTCCCATGCGTGAAGTGTATTTTCATCCAGCCATTGATGTTTGGCAGGACATGCTGCAAAGGGGGAATTTACCACAGCTACATCTATTGGCACTTGTTGCTGTACTAATTTTAATTGTAGGCATCTTCAATTTTATGAGTCTTTATACGGTTGTATTATTGAAACGAAGCAAAGAATTCAGACTAAAGAAGGTTTTTGGAAACAATTCAGCACAGCTATTCTCCCAACTATATATCGAGAATTTATGTCTGACACTTGTATCATTATTTATAGCCTGGTTCCTTGTCGAGATTTCCGTCTTTCCCTTAAATAAATATTTTGATGTCATTCAACAACCTAATGGTATATTTGACATAGGAATAACCATAGCTATCCTGATTTTACAGCCATTGACAGCTTCAATCTATCCGTTTTTTAAATTCAAATACAACACGCCTATCCATTCATTACGGAAAATAGGCAGTGGTGAAAAATCGTCTGTTGTAAGAAACCTCTATCTGAGTATTCAGTATATCGTGGCATTCATTCTAATAGTTGTTTCCATGTTCTTCGCCAAACAACTGTATGAAATGACTCATATAGATTTAGGCTATGACACAGACTCTATCGTTAAAGTCCATTTTGAACGCTATGAACGCAAACAGCCTACCACTGAAGCAGAATATCTGAAACAGACCTCCTTGCGCAAAGCCTCCAAAGAAAATATATCCACTGCAATGAATGCCTCTCCTTTATTCACGGCATGGAATTACTCTTTATCCCCTTATGAATATTTCACAGAATCTCCGGTACTTTTCCGTAAGCTCGGAGAAGCCAATTTCAAACAATTGTATTGCATTCCCATAACAGAAGAAGAAATAAGATTTCATGGCTTCCGTTTATCCCAGGGACGTTTATGGGATGCCGACATCGACCATGAAGGTGAAGCAAAACTGATTCTCAATCAAAAAGCCATGCAACTCTTCGGACTCGAAAGCGCAATCAATGCCCGGCTGGAACCCCAACAACCTTTATGGCCGCGTAGGGATTTGAGCCCTTATCAGATTATAGGTATCGTCGAAGATTTTTATTGCGGACATTTATCCCAACCGGTTCTTCCTATAGCTTTTATATACGGTGAAACATATCTTTCACAAATTCCTTTGCAAGCTAAAATTGCTCCAGGACATCAAAAAGATGCCGTTGCCTTCCTGGAAAACCTACACAACGACAATGCTGATGGAGCCTTCAATTATACTTTTGCAAAACAGGAAGTTGAGAATCTCTATAAGTCAGACAAGCAAATAACTATTACCTATTCCTTTTTCGCCTTTATGGCCATTCTAATATCCTCAATAGCTTTGTTTGGATTGTCCTTATTTGACATACAACAAAGATACCGGGAAATAGCTATACGAAAAGTACATGGCGCTACACATAAGGAAATTTTATTGTTATTACTCAAAAAATACATTATCATATTAGCAATGTCATTTTTGATTGCCATTTCTATATCTTATTGGGGAATAACCATTTATCTGAGAGATTTTGCCTACAAAGCCAACATCAGCAGTTGGTTGTTCATTATTGCAGCAATCATCATATCATTAATTTCCATATTAACATTGGTTTATCAAGTAAAAAAGGCTGCACGACAGAATCCGGCGGAAGTAATCAAAAGCGAATAATACAATAATGATACTATTATGATAAGACATTATATTAAAACAGCATTCAGAAACCTATTAAAGTACAAGGCACAGAATATCATCTCTATCATCGGACTGTCGGTAGGTATACTTTGTTTTAGTATCTGCCTATATTGCAGCCGCTATATAAATTCTACCGACAAGTGCTTTACCCACTGGGAACGCATTGCAGACATAAACCTATATACTCCAGCAGAAGAACCTTATTCCGGAACTCCCGCTACGTTGTTTGAGAGTCTGCGCCAATTGCAATTCCAAGAAGTAGAAGCATTTACTTTTGTTGCCTATCCCCGCCCACGTAGCTACAATGTGGAAACTATCGACAAGGAAGAACTGCCTTACGAAGATTTATATGCTATGGAAGTAGATACAGCCTACCATAGCGTGTTCACCCCGGAAGTATTACAAGGTTCATGGGCTGTAGCATCGCAAACTCCCAATGCCGTGATACTGACACGCTCTCTGGCACACAAAATATTTGGTCTCGGAGAGAATCCGATAGGAAAGCGAATGACCTTAGCACAACGGCTTTTCTCTTCACCTGATACCACACCACGAACAGGAGGTACCATCTATACCATACAAGCGATAATAGAAGATATTCCATTGAATACCAGCCTTAGCTTTCTCCAAAAGATTGATATGTTAATCTTGAACGACAGCGAAGGACTTATACAATTCGATGGACGAGACAGTATGACCGGTGGACTTACTTTTGCTCTTCTTCGTCCGGGCAAAACATCCGCGCAACTTGAAGCAAGTTTCCGTGCAATGGACTTGAAGCACACAATATTCAATGAGAAAAATACCGTATCAGCCTCGAATTTCGGAAAACTTTTTCGGGAGAAATCCGTTGCCCCTTACTTTGCCGGAATCACATTCATTGTCGGCCTTTTGATTCTACTGACTGGTCTACTCAACTTTTTTCATTTTTTGACGGGGAGTTATCTGAACCGTTCGCACGAGTTCGGCATTCGTAAAGTGAATGGAAGTAATGGCAACAAACTATTTTGGTTACTTTTTACCCAAGCCATTATCATTTCGTTCATAGCCTTCTTATTGACTTTCTGTCTGATAGAAATATTTACCCCTTACCTTTCATTCTCTTTATTTGATTTCACATTAGTCATTGAACGGGACCTATTATTGATACAGACAATAGAATATATGGCAGGCGTTATTTTACTATGCTTATTACTCTGCTTGTTTACCGTATGGAGGATGAAGCATGCCTCCATCCAGTCAAGTATTTACAAGAACAAATCCAAACGCCACAAACAGAAGATACGAAATTGTCTTTTGGGTATCCAATTTTTCATCTGTTGGTTATTCATAGTCTTTACAGTCGCTTTATATTTGCAGGCTAACAAGACCGGTTCCACACTGTTCAACACACTGACAGAAAAAGAAAAGTCCGAAATCATCAGTATTCCTATGGATTACCGTTTTATGAAAAATGACGAAAAGCTTGCTCTCATAGAGCGCATCAGTCAACATCCGGATATAAAAGATAAAATGCTGACAGATATTAATTATCTGAAAGGTATTTCGGGAACAAGCATGCAGACAGAAAAAGATAACCGGGAAAGTAGCCTTGAAGTCAATATAATGAATGTTCCTAATAACTTTTTCGAGTTTATGAATATCCCCATTCTCTCCGGGCATGTCCTGAAGACAAATAGTGACATGGTAGCAGACCGTAAATTGGTAGAACGTATAAAGAAGGATTTACTGGGAACCACCTTGTACAATTATCAAGATAGCTACACGGTATGCGGCATTTGTTCCGATTTTGTAGCCGACACTTACAATCAGAGCCAGGGCTTCGTCTTTCTGCCTTGTGATTTCAAATATTATGTAGGTCATTGCTATTTGAAGTGTGTACCCGGAAAAGCAGAAGAAGTAGAGGCTTTCGTTAAGAAAATGCTGGAAGAGAATCTTCCACCGAGTATACAATTACACATTTCGACCTTGCAGGAAGACATTCACCAAGCGCAAGCCATCGAGAACAACATGAAAGGGATAATCTTATTCTTCTCATTTGTCAGCCTTATAATCACTTTATTAGGCGTCTATTCGGCAATCACACTGGATACGGAACGCAGACAAAAGGAAGTGGCAATCCGTAAAGTAAATGGTGCAGGATTGAAACAGATTATCATATTGTTTGCCCGTACGTATATTTATCAGCTTGTACTCTCGGCAACAATGGCATTTCCTTTATGTTATGCCATACTGCAGTTATGGAAAAACATGTATATCGTATTCTTTAATGATGGCCCGCTATTTTGGATTTCAATCTTCATAATCGTAGCTGTCATTACTACTCTGACTATTATTTTCCGTATTCTGAAAATAGCAAGGACAAATCCGGCAGAAGTCATTAAAAACGAATAAGAAAATATATTTACCTAAAGATTATGACCATACTTACAATCCTAAAAATAATTACCCGCAGTTGGTGGAGAAACAAAGTTTTCTTCTTCATTTCTATAGTCAGTCTGGCTATAGGGCTAGCATGTACAAACTTGCTGTTCACCTATTATGTACATGATTACAATATAGAGAGTGGCAATCGGGACAAGAACCGTATTTTCTGTCTGCGTCAGGATAATCCGATGCAGGACGGAAGCAAGGTGGCCTATGCTGATGCCAATATTCCCCCTATGCTGAAAGAAAAATATGCAGAAGTGGAAGACTACCTGCGTATCAATTCTCTGGTTCCACAATATTGTAAATATGGAGGGGAGATTTACCACGATATAACCTTTATATCTGCCGATACTACTTTGCAACATTTCTTCCACTATCATCCCATTGCCGGTAGTTTAAAGCAAGTATTGGAACAACCGGGCAAAGTAGCACTCAGTGAAGCTTTTGCACATAAACTGTTTGGAGATAAAAATCCATTAGGAGAATTGCTGGAAATAAAAACCATGACTGATACCCAAAGTTATGAAGTGGCAGCCATATTAAAGTCACGGTCACAATCATTGCTCCAATTCGACATGATTACCGGGAATAACAAAGACTTTTGGGGTGGAATGACGTTTCTGAAACTAATTCCAAATACCGATGCCCAACAGTTTACCGAAAAAATCAACCACGACAAAATTCCCACTTTGATTCCGGAAAAGACACAATATTACGTCGACCCTCTGTCCGACATCTACTTTACTACACCGGACTACGATACACAACAACCTCTGCCGTATATCAATCAAAGTAATGTGCAATTATTGTATATCAGCCTTGCTGCCGCCTTGTTGGTACTTATCATAGCCTGCTGCAACTATACCAACATGAGCCTGAGCCGTGTATTGCAACAGCTCAAAATGATACATGTGGAGAAACTGATGGGAAGCAGCTTGAAGGATATCCGCATCCAACTGTTTGGTGATGCATTCCTCACTGTGCTGCTGGCATTCGGATTATCTTTACTCATCATCAACGACTGTCTGTCTTTTTTCAATGGATTATTTGCATCCCATTTAAACGTACATTTCTTTTTCAGCCTACAGATGCTACCCTTGTTAGTGCTCTTTGTACTAGTTATGTCCATTGTCCCTGCCTGGTATATCAGCCATAGACTTTCACAACTCTCATTCAGCGAATACAAGACACTTTACGGAGGTAAAAAGAAACAACGTTTCATAGCTTTGCTGGTCATTCTTCAGTTTTCCATTTCTATAGGGCTGATATTCGCTACTCTCGTTGCCAATGAACAAATCAATCTCATCAAGGAACGGGCCTACTGTTACGAAAATCGGATTGAAATAGGAGATTTCAATGCCGCACCGGCTACAATACTTAAAGAAGAGCTGGAGAAACATGTACAAGGAATAGAGTCCATCGCCCTGTCACAAGGCTCCATATTGAATTCATGGATACGTGAGCTATCCATCAAACAAGCCGACGGTACGGAAAAAAGTTCCTACCTATTAATGCTGTATAGTGATGCCAATCTGGTAAAAACGATGGGGTTCAAACTCTTGTCCGGTAACGCTCCCGAACAACTGCAAAAACAATATGCCTATCCTGCACTGGTCAACGAAAGCTATGTCAGAATGCTGATTCCAGCAGGAATAAATGCCATTGGAAAACCTTTGAAAGAATTTGACCAGTCTGCCGATTCTTTATACATCATCGGCGGTGTATTAGAGGACTTCCCGTTCAGTTCATTGGAAAATGAAATTACCCCGGTCATACTTTACCTTCCACCTACAGAGAGAATGTCGGGTGCCAACTATCTGCAGATTAAGCTGATTGAAAGCAATAAACAAGAAACACTACATCAAATAGCCCAAATATGGGAAAAGATGAATGAAGGGGAGATATTTCAATACACAGACATGCACCAAGACTTTATGAAACGCAATGGTAAAGTCTTGTCTCTCTCCAAACTCCTTATCGCCTATTCTCTGATTGGCTTGATATTGACCTGCTTCGGCTTATTCGGCATTTCATGGTATGCCACTCGCCAGCGTATCCGCGAAATCAGCATTCGCAAGATTCATGGAGCAACATCCCGACAAATCGTGCTGTTGCTGAATAAACCATTCTGCCTGCAAATTCTGCTTGCATATATTCTAGCTGTCCCCATTGTCTATTGGCTCATGCACCATTGGCATGAACAGTTTGCCTATAAAGCCCCCTTCACCGTTATGGACTTTCTATTGCCACTATGTATTGTCTGGATAATATCTGCCGTCACAGTGTGTCTGCAAAGTTATTTGCTGAACAAAACAAATCCGATTGACTGCATCAAATCCGAGTAAGAAATGAAATATTTATAAACCATAAAAACCAAAGCATTATGATTAAGACAGTAAATTTACAGAAGATTTTCAAGACCGAGGAAGTACAGACTCTGGCTTTGAACGACGTAAACATTGAAGTGAAAGAAGGGGAGTTTGTTGCTATCATGGGACCTTCAGGCTGCGGAAAATCCACTTTACTGAATATCCTCGGTCTGTTGGACAATCCTACATCCGGAGAATATTACTTGAATGGGACGGAAGTATCCAAATATACAGAAGCCCAACGTACCAACTTGCGTAAAGGAGTCATCGGCTTTGTATTCCAAAGTTTCAACCTGATTGATGAGCTGAATGTATACGAGAACATCGAACTGCCGCTACTCTACATGGGCATTCCTGCCACCGAACGCAAGCGCCGGGTGGAAACCGCTATGGAGCGTATGGCAATCATGCACCGCAGCAAGCACTTCCCGCAACAATTGTCCGGCGGACAACAGCAACGCGTGGCAATCGCCCGTGCAGTCGTATCAAACCCTAAACTGATACTTGCCGATGAGCCTACCGGTAACCTCGATTCAAAGAACGGAAAAGAGGTAATGGAACTACTGAATGAACTGAATAAGGAAGGCACTACGATTGTCATGGTGACACACTCACAACATGATGCCGGATTTGCCGGACGTATCATCAATCTGTTTGACGGGCAGGTAGTGACGGAAGCTAACTTATAATTCACGCTTCTCCCGATTTATATGCAGGTTGCAATGTTTTTTCCATTGTAATCTGCATGTTTTTTTGGAAATAGCTTTCCTTTTTTTTGTTTCTGTCGTCCGAAATGCCTAATATTGCTACCAATAAACTTTTTACTTCCACATTTTAAATAACAGAAAATGAAAACATACACACCGTCCCCTTTGAACGCAGAAAATATCACTTTACCGGATAATTTGACGGAACTCACAGAAGCCATGGCACGCAATGTGCATGAAGTATGGGCTTTGGGAAGACGGAGAGACACGCAATGATGAATTAAAGACACATCCCGGACTTGTACCATACGAAGAGTTACCGGACTCAGAACGAGAATACGACCGGCAAACAGCCATACAGACACTGAAACTGATTATGAAACTGGGATTCGACATACAGAAGAAATAATAATCCAATATCTATTATAGTACTATGAGGACGAGTGAGAACAAGTATTATCCTATCCGGCACTGGTGGAAATTCGTGATTCCTGCCTTTATCATTCTCTTTCTGGTTGCAGCATTGATTGTGACATGCACTACATTCCAAAACCTTATTCAATTCTTTCCATCGCGTGGAATGACCTACCTGATGACACTCCATGCCATCATTTCCCTTAGCGTATGCATCTGTTTTTTTCTATGTATCAAGAGATTAATAGATGTATTCTCATTGAATCTGGAACAAGAAAGAAACATTCTTGCATCCTTGTACCAGGAAAAAGAAAAACGGGAGATTATCAATAACGATGAGAAAGAAATCAATAAACTGAAAGAGAATATCAGAAAAGAATTGAAACAAGAAACTGAAAAAAAGGAAACTGCCTAATGACAAAACAAATATGAATCTGCTAACAAGACTTTTTGCCCTTCATTTTGACCGCTCTTTTTCCGGAAAAGGATGGAGGCAGCTTGCTTGGCTTTTCGGAGTCATAGTAACTGTTTTCTTATTGATATATCTGGTAAGTTTTGCATTTATCTTTCCTGAGCCGTCTCTTGAAGAATGGACCGGTATTGATAAAGACGTACCTATGGGGCGTTTGCTTCAGTTGATTTGTCTGTTCATCGATCCGGGGAATATTGTGGAAGTACCACCTTATCTGCGTTGGTTCTCTCTATTGGTCGTAGTGCTGGGATTAATTTTGTTCTGCGGATTATTGATATCCGTAATCTCCAATATGCTGGAACGCAGAGTTGAGCGATATCGTGAAGGCGATATCGTTTACCCTTTGCAAAACCACATCGTCATTATCGGTTTTGACAACATGGTCCCCACTCTTATCCAGCAAATTTGCGATGACACACATTATGGGAATTGCCATATTCTGATTCAGAGTACCCAACCGGCACAAGAAATCCGTAGCAAAATCCATACGGAACTGGATGCCAAAAACGAAAAAAGAATTGTGGTGCTGCGTGCCCGGCGCGACTCTATCGAGGAGTTGGAAAAACTCTATACTACCAAAGCGCGCGAAGTATTCCTTATCGGAGAGAGGAACGAACATGACCATGACTCACTGAACATAGACTGCCTGAAAAAGATAGTTGACATTCATAAACGATGCAATAAATGTTCCCTCATACCATTCACCGTTCTTTTCGAATATCAGACTACTTTTGCCGCTTTCCAACTGACCGATTTGTCTGCCGAATGGAGAAAATATATAGAATTCCATCCCTTTAACTTCTACGAGGGCTGGGCCCAAAAGATATTGGTAAGCCGGCAATACGGAAAAGGGGAGAACTGCATTGAATATCCTCCTCTCGACCGTGAGACAATAACCTACGAAAGCGAAAAACATGTTCATCTTGTTATCATCGGTATGAGCCGTATGGGAGTGGCAATAGGAGTAGAAGCTGCCCATCTGTTGCATTTTCCAAACTTCTGCCGGGACAAGAACATAAAAAGTGTCATTACCTTCATTGATGAAAATGCCGACCGGGAAATGAATTTCTTTTGTGGACGATACCGCCATTATTTCGAGATATCGTCTACCCATTATTACGACATGAGCAAGGACGAAAGGCACGAGAGATTTGTCCTTCCCACCCGTTTTAAAGGAAAAGATGCAGACTTTCTGGATGTGGAATTCGAATTTATCAAAGGCCGTGCGGAAACTCCTGCCATCCAGAACCTAATTAAAGAATGGGTACATGACTCAGGCCAGGTATTGACGATTGCCGTCTGTCTCAATTATCCTCCTCAAAGCATGGCAATGGGATTATATCTGCCGGACGATGTATATGATGAAAACATCCCAGTTTTGTCCGTCAGGAAACCTCCAGTGCACTGCTCAATATGCTTAACAGTAAAAAGAAAGATGAAGCGATTCATAAATATTCCCATGTTTTTCCTTTTGGAATGCTGGACAACTGTTACGACTTGGACAAAAAAAGCCGGAGGGAGGGACAAATCATCAATTATATATACGATTTCAAGAATAAATATGGAAATGTGCCTCAATCATGCCCACCTGACAATGAGCTGAAAGACTCATGGAACAAACTGTCCGTATCCCTTCAGTGGTCCAATTTGTACAGTGCATATTCCATTAGTCCCAAGCTACGCTCCATAGGCATTACGGATGGTTACGTGAAACTGGACAACGACCAGATAACATTGCTTGCCGAAGTCGAACATAACCGTTGGAACATGGAGAAGCTGCTGCTTGGCTTCCGTAAACCCACCGCCGAAGAAGAAGAGTTAATCTATGGCAGCAAGGAAATGGGAGACATCTTCAAAAAGAAACGCTTTGTGCATCCCGATATACGTCCGTATGATGAATTGAAGGAAAGTGTAGCTAACACTTGAAAAGGGACCCGGGTAGCATTTGAAACGTGTACCACCCGATAGGTTTTGCAAAGTTAATT